>NZ_CP077769.1:7367500-7663439 GCF_020386615.1 Chitinophaga pendula | reverse complement strand
TTCTGTGCAGCATTCTGTGCAGTAACCTGCTGGCCGATCGACACCACCTGCTGAACCGAAAACAGCGTCTGGAACAGTGGCGTACGGCTCATGTCCCGTGCGGTCGACACCGCCTCTACCACCTTCTCAAATGGCACATCCTGGTGTTCATATGCCGACAGGGTCATTTGACGTACAGTATCTAATAGCGATATAAAACTTGCTGATCCATTCAGCTGCGTACGCAGCGCCAGCGTGTTCACAAAAAAGCCGATCAGTGGTTCTACTTCCTGTTGCTGACGACCAGCAATTGGCGTACCCACACAAATATCTGCCTGACCCGTATAACGATACAACAGCACCTTAAAGGCTGCCAGCAAAGTCATAAACATGGTTACCCCATGTTTTTGTGCCATACCAGATAATACACTCGTTATATCAGTACCTACACGCTGCTGTAACAAAGCTCCATTTACGCCCTGCTCCTGGGAACGTGGATAATCTGTCAGCAGGTCCAGCACCGGCACATCAACTAATTGCTCCCTCCAGTAAGACAAACGCACAGCCAATGTATCACCTGATAAATATTTACGCTGCCATAAAGCATAATCCGCATATTGTATCGCCAATGGCGACAAAGATGATACCCGTTGTTCCAGTCGGGCAGTATAACTTTCCCACAACTCATGCAGCAAAATACCGTCTGACCAACCGTCAAAAGCAATATGATGCACCACCAATAACAACAACTGTATACCATCTTCCTGCTCCACTATCGCGGCGCGCAACGGATAGTCTTGTCTCAGATCAAATGGTTGTTGTATATATTCATCTACAGCACTAACAGCACAATTATCCATGATCCAATCCTCCGCAGCACGAATCTGCTGATAACCAATACCTGCCTGCTCTATGATCACCGTACGCAATACTTCATGCCGTCCGATCACATCACGGATAGCTTCTGCCAACAACGCCGCATCTGTTTCTACAGGTAATGGTACCAACTGCGGGATATGATATTGTACACTACCCTGCAAACGATCTATAAACCAAAGCCGCTCCTGCGAAAAAGATAACGGCAACATTTCATCCGATGTGCGAGGTTGGATAACGGGTAACAGCATGTTACCACTACCGGCTTCAATCTGTACAGACAACCCAGCAATGGTAGGATACAGGAAAATATCTCGTACACTTATCTCTGTCTGTAAGTGCTGCCGGATGGCCGACACCAGACGCATCGCCAGCAATGAATGACCTCCCAGGGAGAAGAAATTATCGTTTATTCCAAGACGTTGTACATCCAGTAATTCCAACCAGATACCTACCAACACCTGCTCCGTAGCAGTAGTAGCCGCAACATAAGTTTCAGCCACCGTCGATACAACCTCACGGGACGATAACTGCTTCCGGTCTATCTTTCCATTCCGCGTCAGCGGTAACGAAGAAACAGACAACAACAACGAGGGATGCATATAAACCGGTAACTGAGACGATAACCAGTCCTCCAACAAGCCCCTGTCAACATCCTCCGGAACCACATAACCTACCAACTGACGATGAACACCACTACCTTGCAACACCACCACCGCCTGCTCTACGCCGGGGCAACGCTGTAACACTTGCTCTATCTCGCCAGTCTCTATTCGATATCCCCGCAGCTTCAACTGCTCATCCATACGACCCAGGTATGCTACATCACCAGTCGTCAACCATCTACCCCGGTCGCCTGTCCGATACAACAAACCTAATCCTGGCACCTCCACAAACTTCGCCCCAGTCAGCACAGCATCCTCATGATAACCCTTCGCCAACTGAACACCGCCTATACAGATCTCTCCCGGCACACCAACGGGCAATAATCCCCCAACTTGATCCAATATATACACCTCCGTATTGGCCAGCGGTCGGCCTATCGGCAACTGACGATAATCCAGCTCCGCTGATGCCGAGCAGTTAAAACATAATACCGATATCGTCGCCTCAGTAGGCCCGTACTTGTTATAAAATACCACCGTCTCCCGCCAACGTTCCGCCAGATCTACACTACATAACTCTCCACCAGATATCACCCGGCGCAAACCATTATAAACACCCACACGCAACGTATCCAGGAAACCCGGCGTGGCATGCAGATGCGTAATACCCTGATCATACAACAGCCTCTCAAATCCCGCAGTATCCAACTGTAATCCTTCCCGGAATAACACCAACACCGCCCCACTCAACAAGGCCAAGAAGATCTGTTCTACAGATGCATCAAAAGTGTAGGGAGAAAACTGTAAAATACGGTCACTGCTGTCCACTCCGTAATAACGACGCTGACCAAGAATATAATTCACAATCGAACGGTGTGAGATATGCACGCCTTTGGGCGTTCCACTCGAACCTGAAGTATAAATAACATAGGCCGTATCATCACTACTTATTAATACAGGCACATATCCTGCTGTCATCACTACATGGTCTGAACAGATCACTACTTCCCCTCGTCCTTCAAACAGCTGAGATAAATCACCGCTGCTGACCACTACACCTGAGCCCGTACTGTCCAGCATACGCCATAGACGCTCCTGCGGCTCCCGTGCTGACAACGGCACATAAGCACCACCAGCCAGCAGAATACCCAAGATAGAAACGATCATATCTACTGACCGTTCCTGACACACCGGCACCAGCTGCCCTACGCCTACACCAGCGTTACGCAACTGCACCGACAAGGCACAGCTACGGGTGTACAACGCCGCATAACTTACCCGCTCCTCCTCATAGATCAACGCGGTCGCATCCCCGGATAATCGAACCTGCTCCTCAAAAAGATCCACCAGGGTCTGATCGCCGCCCGTCAATGCTATTGCATTCCTACTTAGATCCTGTAACTCAGCAACAGCTGATGCCCGGTGCAGACGAACAGTAGATAAAGTCTGACCAGCATCCGCACACAACGATTCCAGCAAAACCAAATACTGATCCAGCATACCATCCATGGTATCCGAACGGTACAGATCACTGCAATAAGTCAGACTCAGCCACAAACCATCCGGTGTATCCACCACATGAAGGCTCAGATCAAAACGGGCGTGAACAGCCCGCTCACTATCCGCCGACTCATCAGACGTGCCAAGTCCTCCGGCATGCTGTAAAGAAAACAACACCTGGAACAACGGCGTTCGGCTGATATCCCGGCTGGCCTCCACCGCTTCTACTACCTTCTCAAATGGTACATCCTGATGAGCATAAGCATCCAGCGTCACCTCACGTACCTCCTGCAACAAACGCCTGAAACTCCAACCTCCTTCAAAACGGCTACGCAAAGCCAGCATATTCACAAAGAACCCGATCAAAGGCTCTACTTCCTGCTGACGACGACCCGCTACAGGAGTACCCACACAAATATCATCCTGACCCGTATATCGATATAATAACACCTTAAAAGCCGCCAGCAACGTCATAAACATCGTTGTCCCTTCCTGGTGCGACAACGCAGATAGCGTATTTCGTACTGAAACGCCTACCTGTCGTTCCAATACATTTCCGCTTGTGCGCTGTACCTGCGGGCGTACATGATCTGTATACAGATCCAATACAGGCACATCCGCTAATTGTTCCTTCCAATAAGCTAAACGCGCATCCAATGACGCTCCTGACAAATATGTCCGTTGCCATAAAGCATAATCTGCATACTGTATAGTCAATGGTGATAAGGATAACTCCAGTTGATCCCGGCGAGCTGCATAATACTTCCACAACTCTTGCAGCAGGATATTAACAGACCAGGCATCAAAAGCAATATGGTGCACCACCAGTAACAACAACTGCGAACCATCCTCCTGGTCCACCATCGCAGCACGCAACAGGTAATCCTGTCCCAAATCAAATGGCTGTTGTATATATTCATCTATAACTGTAACAGCACAATTGTCCAGGACCCATCCTTCCGCAGAACGGATCTGCTGATAACCAATACCAGCTTCCTCTATGATCACCGTACGCAATACCTCATGCCGCTCGATCACATCACGGATAGCTAGTGCCAACAGCACAGCATCCGTTTCAGCAGGTAAAGGCAGTAATTGCGGAATGTGATATTGTACACTACCCTGTAAACGGTCTATAAACCAAAGCCGCTCCTGTGCAAAAGATAAGGGTAACGCCTCATCCGATGTGCGAGGCTGAATAGCTGGTAGTAACAGACTGCCACTTGCAGCGGCAACTTGTCCGGACAAGCCCGCAATGGTTGGATACAGGAAGATATCCCGCACACTGATCTCTGACTGCAAATGCTGACGGATAGCAGACACCAACCGCATCGCCAGCAAGGAATGACCTCCCAGTACAAAGAAATTATCATATATACCGACACGCGCTAAACCGAGCAATTCAGACCATATACCGGCAAGTATCTCCTCCATCGCATTGCGAGGCGCAGTATAGGTACCAGTCTCCCTTGCTACCACATCCAGCTGTGATAACGACCGCCGGTCTATTTTACCATTCGCCGTCAACGGTATCGCCGCTATCGGTAATAACAATGAGGGCAACATGTAAGCTGGTAAACGATCCTGTATCCAGCCTTCCAACGCAGATACATTCACATCGTCCGGCACCACATAACCCACCAGCTGACGCTGCACTCCACTGCCACTCACCACAACGACCGCTTGCTGAACTCCCGTATAACGCTGCAACACGTGCTCTATCTCCCCTAATTCAATCCGGTATCCTCGCAGTTTTATCTGCTCGTCCATACGACCCAGGTATTCCACCCTACCGTCTGCCTGCCAGCGACCACGGTCTCCGGTACGATATACTAAACCCAAACCGGGGATGTCTACAAAACGGGCCGCTGTCAGTGAAGGATTATTCCAGTAACCAGGTGATAATCCCACCCCTCCTACACAGATCTCTCCTGCAATACCGATATCACATAAATTACCGTGCACATCCAGGATATAAGCCGTACGGTTCTCTAACGGAAAACCGATCGGTATCTCCTGTGCCGATGGCGAGTTGATACAATAAGTCAGCGAAAAAGTCGTATTCTCTGTAGGACCATAACCATTGATCAGGCTACGACCCGGAAAGGCACTTAAATAACGGTTCACATGCTGCACAGACAAGCGTTCGCCGCCTGCCAGCACCGTAGTCACCGTATCAAAAACATGGATATCCGTCTCTACCAGTTCGTTAAACCAACCGGCCGTACACCATAACATACTCACCCTATTAGCTACCAACACTTCCCGCAAACGGGGGATATCCGTTAATACTGCCCGCGGGCACATCACCAGCTGGCCACCATTCAACAGCATACCCCAATACTCAAATGTGCTTACATCAAAGGAAGGAGAACAGGTAGCCAGCAGTATCTGATCTGCAAAAGAAACATAGGTAACACCCTTCACCAGGCTCACAATATTACCGTGGTTGACCATCACCCCTTTCGGCTGTCCCGTCGAACCAGAGGTGTAGATAATGTAAGCCAGCGTATCAATATCTGTACTACCATCCCAAGGAGCCGACATGGCTACCGCAGGTTGTATATCCTCCCATAACAGCCACTGCACGTGCTCCCCAACTCCCGAAGGAATACCTATACCGGCATGCGTGATCACCGTATGAATATCACTGTCTGCAATCATATAAGCAAGACGACCGGCAGGATAAGCCGGGTCCAGCGGTACATACGCACTGCCATGACGAATGATACCAAGTATCGTGATGATCATCGCAGCACTACCATCCATCAACACACCTATACGGCTGCCACCAGGTACCCTCCTCCGAAGATATCCTGCCAACCGCGCAGTACGATCTTCCAGCATTCCATAGCTGATCCGCTCTTCCTCAAATACCAACGCCAGCCGTTCCGGATAAAGACGTACCTGCTCCCGGAACAAATCCACGAGGTTGCTACCATCAGGGTAAGCTGCCGCCGTATTATTAAAATCGTATGTAAGTTGTTGTAAAGCTGCCGGAGCAGATAACGGCAATTGATCCAGCGACTGACCTGCATCCTCTGCTATCGCCGCCAATAAATGAACGTAACGGTCCAGGAATCTTTGCATCGTATCAGCACGGAAAAGATCACTACTATAGTTCAGGGAGAACAATAAACCATCATCGGCGATCATCACATCCAGACTGATATCAAACTTAGCAGTAACCGCTCCTGTTTGCACCGTAGCCTCTTGGCCGATCGACACCACCTGCTGAACCGAAAACAGCGTCTGGAATAGTGGCGTACGGCTCATATCCCGCGCGGTCGACACCGCCTCTACCACCTTCTCAAATGGTACATCCTGGTGCTCATATGCCGACAGGGTCATTTGACGTACAGTATCCAATAGCGATATAAAACTTGCTGATCCACTCAGCTGCGTACGCAGCGCCAGCGTGTTCACAAAAAAGCCGATCAGCGGCTCTACTTCCTTTTGCTGACGACCAGCAATAGGAGTACCCACACAAATATCCTCCTGACCCGTATAACGATACAACAGCACCTTAAAAGCTGTAAGCAAGGTCATAAACATCGTCACCCCATGCTCCTGTGATATACCTGACAACGCCGCCATCACATCAGTGCCTACGCGCTGTTGTATCAAAGCACCGTTTACACTTTGCTCCTGGGCCCGTGGATAATCAGTCAGCAGGTCCAACACCGGTACATCCACTAACTGCTGCTTCCAGTAAGACAAACGGGCGGCCAAGGTATCCCCCGATAAATATCTACGCTGCCATAAAGCATAATCTGCATATTGTATGGCTAACGGCGACAAAGAAGATATCCGTTGTTCCTGCCGGGCAGTGTAACTTTCCCACAACTCTTGCAGCAAAATACCGTCTGACCAACCATCAAAAGCGATATGATGTACTACGAGCAATAACAATTGCGTACCATCTTCCTGTTCTACCATCGCAGCCCGCAACAGATAATCCTGACCCAAATCAAATGGCTGTTGTATATATTCATCTATAGCAGTAACCGCACAATTATCCAGGGCCCATCTTTCCGCAGAACGGATCTGCTGATAACCAATACCCGCCTCCTCTACAATCACCGTACGCAATACCTCATGCCGTTCGATCACATCGCGGATAGCTAATGCCAACAACGCTGCATCTGTTTCTGCAGGTAAAGGCACCAATTGCGGAATATGATATTGCACACTACCCTGCAAACGATCTATAAACCAAAGCCGCTCCTGTGCAAAAGATAACGGTAACGCCTCATCCGATGTGCGAGGCTGGATAGCCGGTAGTAACAAACGACCGCTTGCAGCGACAACCTGTCCGGACAAGCCCGCAATGGTTGAATGCAGGAAGATATCCCGCACACTGATCTCTGCCGCCAAATGCTGACGGATAGCAGACACCAGCCGCATCGCCAGCAAGGAATGACCTCCCAGCACAAAGAAATTATCATGTATACCCACACGCGGTAAATCGAGTAGCTCAGACCAGATACCCGCCAATATCTCCTCCGTCGCATTGCGAGGCGGGGCATATGTACCTGTTTCCCTTTCCACGACATCCAGCTCTGACAAAGAGCGCCGGTCTATTTTACCATTCGCAGTCAGCGGTATCGCCGCTATCGGCAGTAACAACGAAGGCAGCATGTAAGCTGGTAAGCGATCCCGCATCCAGCTTTCCAACGTAGATACATTCACATCTTCCGGTACCACATAACCCACCAGCTGACGCTGCACACCACTACCACTCACCACAACGACCGCTTGCTGCACACCTGCATAACCCTGCAATACATGTTCTATCTCCCCTAATTCAATCCGGTATCCACGCAGCTTCACCTGCTCATCTATACGACCCAGGTACGAGATATTCCCATCTGCCTGCCAGCGACCACGGTCTCCGGTACGATATACTAGACCCAAACCAGGAATATCTACAAAACGGGCAGCCGTCAGTGAAGGATTATTCCAGTAACCAGGAGATAACCCCACTCCCCCTACACAGATCTCTCCCGCAATACCGATATCACATAAATTACCGTGCACATCCAGGATATAAGCCGTACGGTTCTCCAATGGAACACCAATCGGTATATCTTGCGCCGATGGCGAGGTGATATGATAAGCCAGAGAAAGTACCGTATTTTCCGTAGGGCCATAACCATTGATCAGGCTACGACCCGGAAAGGCACTTAAATAACGGTTCACATGCTGCACAGACAGCCGTTCTGCTCCTGTCATCACCGTAGTCACCGTATCAAAAATATGGACATCAGTCTCTATCAGTTCGTTAAACCAACCCGCTGTACACCATAACATACTCACGCTATGAGCTACCAGCACTTCCCGTAGCCGCGGGATATCCGTTAATACAGCCCGTGGACACATCACCAGCTGGCCACCATTCAACAGCATACCCCAATACTCAAACGTACTGGCATCAAAGGAAGGAGAACCGGTAGCCAGCAATACCTGGTCTGTAAAAGATGCATAAGTAACACCCTTCACCAGACTCACAATATTACCGTGGTTGACCATAACACCCTTCGGCTGTCCCGTCGAACCAGAAGTGTAAATGATGTAAGCCAGCGTATCAATATTGGTAGTACCATCCCAGGGAGCTGAAGCGGCTACCGCAGCTTGTATCTCCTCCCACAACAGCCACTGCACCTGCTCCCCGACGCCGGATGGCACTCCCGTACCGGCATGTGTGATCACCGTATGAATATCACTGTCGGCAATCATATAGGCAAGACGGCCGGCAGGATAAGCCGGGTCCAGCGGTACATACGCACTACCATGACGGATGATACCGAGTATTGTTATGATCATCGCGGCACTGCCATCCATCAGCACGCCTATACGGCTGCCACCAGGTACCCTCGTCCGAAGGTATCCTGCCAGACGGGCAGTACGGTCTTCCAGCATACTATAGGTAATCCGTTCGTCCTCAAATACCAGCGCTAATCGATCCGGGTAAAGACGTACCTGCTCCAGAAACATATCAATAAGATCACTGTTGTCAGGATAAGTCGCCGCCGTATTATTAAAATCGTATTGAAGTTGATGCAAGGCTGCCGGGGCAGATAACGGCAATTGATCCAGCGACTGTCCAGCATCTGCTGCTATCGCCTCCAATAAATGAACATAACGATCCAGGAACCGTTCCATTGTATCGAGGCTGAACAAATCACTGCAATAGTTCAGTGAAAGCAATATCCCCTCAGCAGCGACAGTAACATCCAGATATATATCGAACTTGGCAGTATCACTGCCGGGAGTGATAGCTACCTCTCCCAATGCAGATACCTGCTGCAGAGAGAAGAGTACCTGGAATACCGGTGTACGACTGATATCACGGGTGATATCGATAGCGTCCACTATTTTCTCAAATGGTATGTCCTGATGAGTATAAGCATCCAACGTTACCTCACGTACCTCCCGCAATAAACGCGTAAATTGCCACTGCCCATCAAACCGGCTCCGTAAAGCCAGCATATTCACAAAGAAACCGATCAGCGGTTCTACTTCCTGCTGACGACGGCCCGCAACAGGACTGCCTACACAGATATCATCCTGACCTGTATAACGGTATAATAACACCTTAAATACCGCCAGCAAAGTCATAAACAACGTCGTACCTTCCTGCTGCGATAACACTGATAACGCCTGTCCGGTTGAAGCACTGACCTTTTTATGCAGCAAATGCCCTCTTATACTTTGTTCATGCGGACGTATATAATCCGTATGCAGGTCTAGTATCGGCACATCAGTTAACTGCTGCTTCCAGTAAGATAAACGGGTATCTAATATCTCACCCGACAAATATTTCCGCTGCCATAACGCATAGTCTGCATACTGTATCGCCAATGGCGATAAAGACGATACCCGCTGATCACGGCGGGCTTCATAGCTTTCCCATAATTCCTCCTGTAAAATACCGGCAGACCAGCCATCAAAAGCGATATGATGTACGACCAATAACAACAATCGCTTACCATCTCCCTGCTCCACTATCGCAGCTCGCAACAGGTAGTCCTGTGTAAGAGTAAATGGTTCGTTTATATACGCTTCTATTGATGTAATAACACATTGTCCCATTTCCCATCCGTCCGCAGCACGGATCTGCTGATAACCGACACCAGCCTCCTCTACGATCACCGTACGTAACACCTCATGCCGCCCGATCACGTCACGGATAGCTGCTGCCAGCAGCGCAACATCTATATCCGCGGGTAGTGGCAGTAGCTGCGGTATGTGATATGGTATACTACCCTGCAAACGATCTATGAACCAAAGACGCTCCTGCGCAAAAGATAACGGCAACGCCTCATCCGATGTACGGGGCGCAATAGCTGGCAATAACAGGCTGCCACCGCTGGTTTCGATCTGTCCGGACAAGCCTGCGATAGTGGGATACAGAAAAATATCCCGTACACTGATCTCTACTTGTAGCCGCTGCCGGATAGCCGCCACTAGTCTCATACCCAACAAAGAATGCCCACCCAGTGCAAAGAAATTATCATCTATCCCTACACGTGGCAGACCCAGCAAATGAGACCATATATCAGCCAGTACCTGCTCTGTTACATCCCGGGGTGCCACATAACCGGAACTGAGACGAGCCGCAATATCCGGTACCGGTAAAGAACGCCGGTCGATCTTCCCGTTGGCATTCAACGGGAAAGCAGCTAACACCATCCATATCCGGGGGATCATATGCTCCGGCAAATGTGCCCCCAGGTATTCCATTACTACCCCTTCGTCAAATTCGGAGGTAGATACTATATAACAGACCAGTTGCGTATTTTCCACCGTCTGAACAACGGTAACAAGACACTGATGTACCGTTGGATGCTGTATAACAACGCTTTCTATTTCTGCCGGTTCAATACGGCGGCCCTGTATCTTCACCTGGTGATCTATACGCCCCAGGTACAACAACTGTCCGGCTGCACTCCAGCGGCCAAGATCTCCGGTACGATAAATTCTGTTATGGCCAAAACGGTCATACAAGAACGATTGGGCCGTACGTTCACGATCCCTCCAATACCCTCTCGCTACACCCGGACCTCCTATCCATATTTCCCCTCTTACTCCCGGCGGACAGAGCGCGCCAAATTCATCCACAATGTAAATACTCATGCCTGGTATAGGCTGGCCGATAGGTATACTATTCCAGCCAGGAAATGCATGCATAAAATAGTGACTGACACGATCCGCTGCTTCCGTTGGGCCATAACCGTTTACCACCGGATTAGCCGGATAACGGGCAAACCATTTATGCAATACACCCGGATTGGCAGCTTCCCCCGTCACCACCAGGTATTTTAAAGCTGTCAGATCGGATATCGTTTCATCTTCCAGCACAGCGTCCAGATAAGAAGGTACCAGCTCCAATACAGTGATACAATCAGACGCGACCTGTGGTAAAAGCAACTCGGGAGTATAAATGAGGTCCTGGGGATAAACGACCGTCGTACCTCCTGCTACTAATGCAGTAAGGAGCTGCCATACAGATATGTCAAAAGTCAGCGGCCCTGTCTGCGCAATTCGGCAATCTGCCGTCAGTCCGAAACCTGCTATCTTGGAAGCAATATGATTGAGCATACCGGCATGTTCTACCATCACCCCTTTGGGCATACCGGTAGAACCGGATGTATAAATGAGATAACAAAGGTCATCCGGCGTAACTGTCAGCCCCAGGTCTGTGTCCAGCTCCGCATCCTCAGCACCAGTTATTTCCTCCATGGTAATAATAGATGCGCCCATATCTTTCACCATAGCGGCATAATGCGCTTGGGTAACAATACAGGCAGCGCCGGTATCAGATAGGATATATTGCAGCCGGGCTATTGGATATGTCGGATCTACCGGCACATATATACCTCCTGCCTTCAGTATACCCAGCACACCGGGTAATACCTCCGCCGCGCGATCCATCAACAGGATCACCGGCCGCGAATTGCTGGTGCCTCCCCTTTGCAGACGCCTTGCCAATCGGTTGGCATACTTATTTAACTCAGCATAGGTATAACTGTTCGCTCCGCATTGTACCGCTACAGCATCCGCACGCTGTCTTACCTGTTGTTCTATCAGTTGTATCACCGTACTATCTGCCGGGAATAAAGAAGCGACAACTGGCTGATGCAGCAATTGAGAGGCCTCTACCGCAGTAAGCATTGGTAACATGCCTACCGGCTGGCCGGCATCTGCCAATATAGCCTCCAGCAATCGCTCATAGTGCACCAACATACGTGCAGCAGTCTCCTGATGATACAGATCTGTACAATAAGTGAGGCTCAATAACAGTCCATCTCCTGTTACGGCAACGTCCAGGCTGATATCGAAGATCGTAGTAGTTGCAGGGGCGTATATTTCCGTTGACTGTAATGTCCCAGATGTAACTGGTATATCTACAGACACCACCGGCATATCCTGTAAGTTGAACATCACTTCAAACAGCGGATTGCGGCTGATATCCCGTGGTATCTGCAATACTTCTACCACCCGCTCAAATGGCACATCCTGGTGATCGAAGGCAGCCAGTGTCATCTGGCGTATATCTGACAACAATTGCACGAAAGAAGCCTCCCGGTTCAGCCGCGTACGCAATGCCAGCGTGTTGACAAAAGCACCTACCAGCCCTTCCGTCTCCTGCCTAGTACGTCCGGCTACCGGAGTACCCACGCAGATATCCTGCTGCCCGCTATACCTATATAGTAATACGTTGAACACCCCCAGTAATGTCATGAACAAGGTAGCCTCCTGTTCACGGGACCACCGTTCCAGCTGTGCTGTCAACGCTGGCGCTACTACCTTCCGGACAGTAGCTCCTGCTATGCTCTTCACCACCGGACGAGGCAGATCGGCAGGTAATTCCTGTAACACCAATCCCTCCAACTGATGATGCCAGTAGGCCAGCTGATCATCCATTACCTTACCGGACAAATACCGCCGCTGCCAGATGGCATAGTCCACATATTGTATTGGCAATACCGGCAATGCAGGCACATATCCAGCCACGAAACCATCATATAAAGCCGTGATCTCCCTTTCAAGAATAGATACTGACCAACCATCCGCAGCGATATGATGTATAACCAGTAGTAATAACCAGCCTTCTGATGCAGCCTTCCACAGATAGCCTTTCAGCATATGATCCGTAGTGAGATCAAATGGTGTATACAATGCTGCCTGCATCAGCGCTTGTTCTCCCTGCGGTACTATGGCCGATGCAGCCTCACAAATGGTCCAACCCCAGCTATCTTTTTCCAGGATGTGCTGCGATGGCAGACCTGCTACCTCCCTGATCACCGTCCTTAACACCGCATGCCTGTTCACCACTTCACGTATAGCAAAAGATAAAGCTGGTATATTGACTTCACCCGACAACTTCAATATCAACGGAATATGATACTGTATACTTCCTTCCAGCTGATGAATAAACCAGAAACGTTCCTGAGAGAAAGAAAGCGGTAAATTAGTATCCGCAGGCTGCGGGGTGATCTCTGGCAATACCTGGATATCATGCAGTGAAACAATATGTTCATGCAATAACGCGATCGTAGGATAGCGGAAAACACTGCGTATACTAACTTCTATGCCAACGGCATTACGTATCGCTGCCACCATTCGCATAGCAGACAAGGAGTTCCCTCCCAGCTCAAAAAAGTGATCATGCACACCGACTTGCGCTACAGGCAACAGACTACTCCAGATAGCTGACAACTGGCGCTCTCCTTCATTACGCGGCGCGACAAAATTGTCAGAAGTATAACTATCTGCCTTCAGGGCAGTCAATGCTTTACGATCCACTTTACCATTGGTCGTTAATGGTAATTCCTCCAGGGAGACAAAAACAGCAGGCACCATATATTCCGGTAACCGGCCAGTAAGAAAATCCATTACACGGATCTTTTCATATCCTTCTCCCGGCACAATACAGGCTATCAGCTGCTGATGACCATTACGGCTCTTCACCGGTACCACAGCAGCCTGTCTGACTCCCGGGCTACGATGCAGTACATTTTCAATCTCTCCCAGTTCAATCCTGTATCCGCTTATTTTCAGCTGCTGATCCCTACGGCCGGCAAATATCAGTTGCCCTTCTTCATCCCGGTATGCCCAGTCACCGGTACGATACAACCTTTGCCCCTCCAGGAAAGGATGGGGAACGAAACGAGCCGCGCTGAGTTCCGGCTGATGCATGTACCCTGCTGCTACCCCCGCACCACTGATACACAACTCCCCGGGTACACCTGCGGGTAATAATTCCAGTTCTTCACTTAATATATACAGCTGTTGATTTCCCAATGGCCGGCCAATCGGCACCTGTTGCCGTTGTGCGAGTTGTTCGTTCGCCTCATAAGCAGCAGAGATCACCGTTCCCTCCGTTACCCCATATCCGTTGATATATTTCAGATAAGGTAAAAGCGGCAATACATCCTGTATTGCCGGCGTCTCTCCACCTGTCATCAATATGCGCAATACCGATAATGCACTTACCTGTAACAGTGGCAATATCACCGGAGGTAATATCGCCACCTCCGGACGATAGTTTTCCAGGAATAGCGATAATGAGGCAGGATCTTCCTTCACTTCCGGAGCAGGTATCATCAAAGTACCGCCTCCACATAACACGGGAAATATCTCCAATATAGATGCATCAAAGGTCAGGTTCGCAAACTGCAACATCCCGGCTCCTGGCCTCAGCGCCAGATAATCACGCTGATAAAGGCCCAGATATAACAGGTTGGCATGCGTACCGATCACCCCTTTAGCTGCACCGGTAGATCCCGATGTATGAATAATATACGCCGCATCCCCAGGGTCATTATCTTCAACCGGCGCTAACGGCATACCTGCGGAAGTCGTCAACAGCCGAAGATCTGCCTGCAACAACGGAGTACCGATAATTTCGTCTTCCATATCGGTGATGATAACAGCTATCCCCGCATTAGTCGCTATCTCTCCAGCACGTAACGCCGGATCTTTACTATTCAATGGCACATACACCGCGCGACAATACAGGATACCCAGAATAAACGGAACAGCCGTAGCCGTATTCCGCATCCTGACACCTATCCTATCACCTTTTTTGATATCATACTTTTCAGCTAGAAGCTGCGCCATTGTAAGCGCCTGCTGTATTAATGTACGGTAAGCGACACCACCGTTCGCTGTCAGTAATGCTGTTGACTCCGGGTACTGCATGGCGACATCGCTGATCACCGCCAGTACATCCGGATAAGCAGCTAATTGTATCGCTGTATTATTACTATTATATAACAATTCGTGCCGCTCCGTTTCATCCAGTATATCCGTGATCCGGAACACATCATTAATGTGTCCGGCAATCCGCTGCAAAATAGCCGTATAGTATGTTTCCAGACGTCTTAATTCGGCTTTCTTATATACACCGGCAGCCACATTCATACTTACCCAAACATCCGCACCGGATTTCTCCACGATAAAATCAAAGAAAGTATTTGTACTACCGCTTCCAATTACCAACGGTGCCTGCTCCTCCAGCTCCGCCGACATCGTATCCAGCACATGAAACTCCAGAAATCCAAACGTGATGTCAAATAAAGGATTATATCCGGCAGCATCTCCCGATAATCCGACAATTTCAAAAAAGGAATATTTTTCATACTGCTTCTGCTCACTCAAATAACGATGCACTTGCTGTACGATATCCAGCAAAGTATCCTGTGGTGATAACCGGTGACGATTAGGTATAGCATTCAGAAAACATCCGATTAACTTATCACTGTCCTTTACCTCCGGGCGGTTGTGCGTAACACGTCCTACCAGCATATCCCTGCTGTTGGTGGTAGCCGCCAGCAGCAATAGAAAAGCTGTATAATAAATATTCTTTTTATCCAGTTTATATCTAAGCCCCAGCGTATCAACTTCATCTATTATCACCGGCGTCAGCGCAAAATGATGCTGGTCCTTTTGACCGCGAAACAGGGTATCATCAATACGTTTGCCCAATGGTAATGACATCTTCTGATAGCCATCCAGTACCTGCGCCCAATAGGTTTTCATAGACGCGGTCGCTTTCAACCGTAGCTGCTCCGTCACGTAATCACGGTAGGTAGCTTGCAGCGGTATCGGCTGATAAGATGCGTCAGACAGCAATGCCATATAAGTTTCCCCCAGCTCTGCTAGCAGAGAAGCATCACTCCACCCATCCATCACCGCATGATGAAATAACAATAGCAAACCATACTCCTGCTCTCCCAACTGATAGACGCCTATCCGCCACAGTCCTTTTTCCTGTAACCGGAATTTCTGTACACAATCCTGTGCCAGCACTTCTTCCAGCCTTTTCTTCTGATGCGCACGGTCATACATGGAAAGGTCTTCAAATGAGAGCTTCTCCGCAATAGCTATATCTTTCCAGACGATCTGCACAGGTACCTCGTAGGAACTGAGATCGAACGAAGTACGTAATATCGGGTGCTTATGTGCCAGCAGATATAATGTATACTTCAGTATTTCAAGATCAAATACAGGAAAGCGCACCTGTTTATACATCTGAACCAGGTATACTACAGAATCTGTTTCCAGTTCACTGTAATAAATCATGCCCTTCTGTATGTCACTCATCGGGAACACTTCTTCCCATGCAGCAGCTGCTGCTGGCGCCTCTTGCAGGACACGTGCACGGAGAGCATCGAGATAGGTAAGCACTTCCTGTTGTGCTGCCGCATCGTATGGAGCTGGCATACGTGAAATGTATGCCGCCAGCCCATGAATATCCTGGTAGAGAAAAATGTCTTTTATCTCCACACCAAGCTGTAGTTGCTCATTAATCCGGCTAACAACCCTGATAGCCTTGATAGAGTCTCCTCCCAGACTAAAAAAATTATCCCGTACGCTGATCGCCTCTATATTCAGCTGTGCCTGCCATATGTCGGCTATGGCTATCTCCAGTTCAGTAACAGGTGCTTCAAAAGAAGCAGCTTCATTCTCCTGGGCGTTTAGCACAACAGCACTCCGCAACTGCGTAGTATCTACCTTTCCGTTCTGATTCAGTGGCAATAGGTCCAGTTGCCGGAAGAATAAGGGTACCATATAGGCAGGTAAAGAACCTGACAGGTACTGCTTCAATACATCAGGGTAAATCACATTGCCACCGGTAAAATAGGCCACCAGGTGCCGTCCACCATCCTCCGTCCGTTCTACCGTCACCTTCACCTCCTTCAATCCTTCATATCCTAGCAAGGCATGTTCGATTTCTCCGGTTTCAATACGATGCCCCCGGATTTTAATCTGTCCGTCATTACGCCCCATGAACTCAATGTCCCCACCGGGCAGCTGACGTCCCATATCCCCCGTATCATAGAGCCTGACATGGTTAAAAAACGTATTATCAGCAAGGATAAACCTCGCAGCTGTCAGCTCCGGTTGTTGCCAGTATCCGCTGGCCAGCCCATCACCACCAACATAGATTCTACCAGGTACACCTGCCGGCACCGGCAACAACTGCTCATTCAATACATATACCGAAGTATTCGCAAGCGGCCGGCCGATAGGAATACGTGTCTGGTCAGCATCCACATGGCCTACTTCATAATAGGTGGCAAACGTCGTTGACTCAGTTGGCCCGTATACATGAACGATTGAAGAATCCGTACGGATATATTCCAATGCCTTACGTACATGCATCACACTCGCTTCTTCTCCTCCGAAAAATAATTTATCAAAACCACGGATACTTTCCGGCACCGCCTCCACCAGCAAATTGAACAATGCCGTAGTCATAAATGCAATATTGATCTGCCGTTCCGCCAGCACCTTCGCAAACTGTTGCATCGACATACCTGCTACCTTACCAGCAATATGCAGGCAAGCACCGTTTAATAAGGCGCCGAAAATATCGAAGACAGATCCATCAAATGCGTAATTGGAAAGTTGCAGGATATGATCCTCTGGACGGATAGTCACATAGTTCGTATCTCTCACCAATCTCACCACGCCCTGATGCCGGATGGCAATCCCCTTAGGAGTACCAGTAGAACCGGAAGTATACATGATATATGCGGTATCAGTGGCCTGTACATGAGGCCACCGAATATCACCGCTGTATTCGAGCATATCGAGCTGAATATCGATAGCAAATAAAGGCCCCTGATAATAACCGGCCAAGATACCTAACAGATCAGCCCGGGTAATTACTAACCTGATACTTGTATCTTCTGCAATATGCCGGATACGCTCCGCCGGCAACCCAGGGTCTAGCGGCACGTATGCTGCCCCAGCCTTCAATATGGCCAATATTGCAATCACCATATCCACACCCGGTTCCACCAGTATACCCACCCTATCTCCATGACGAATATCAAAAGCTTCCGGCAGATGTGCCCCCAACATATGCACACGTTCTTTCAACACACTATAGGTCATTGTCCCATCACTATCCTGTACAGCAATCCTGTCCCCATGTAATGCAGCAGTATTGTCAAACAACGTAACGATAGACTGATCTACCGGATAAGAAGTACGGGTATCATTAAAACGGATTGCCAACTCATCCAGCTCTTCCGGGATTAAAGGCAATAATTGCTGCAAAGGTCTTCCGGCGTCTCCTAATACCTGTTGCAGCAGATACGGCAACTGAGTCCCTATCCGATGGATAAGGTCAGTCGTATAGCTGTTGCTGTCATACGAGATGGTTATCTCATGCAGACCATTTCTCTGCCCAAACATGAATAATAAGGCAAACCTGTCTGCATGATATGCGGTCGGATGATGTAAAGAGTGATGCACTACTCCCACTTCATACAGGTCTGCTGTTTTCTCTTCATAGTTCTCCTTTAATAATGTCAGGAGCTTACCGAAATCATACCTGCGATGTTCTAACAGCAATTTCAACTGTTGCTTCATCGCATTTACGACTTCCCGGAAAGTATCTTCTTTACCGGTACTATATTGTATAAAAAGTAGCTGATCCGGGGTGGGAGGCTCCGATTTATAACGTATGCCCGGGCATGCCAGCAACATCGGACGATGCTGATAATAACCCAGGAGTGTAAAAATACCAGATATCAATATCACAAATTCGGCGTACTCATCACCCTTTGTAACAGCATGCCATCTTTCTTCCAGTATTGAATTAAAACCAAAGGTCACCTGCTGTTGCATCACCGGCAGATCAGTATACTTCCTGTAAGTAGTTTTTTCACGATGCGTCAAAACCAGGTCTGCCCAGTATTCAAAGGTGGCTTGTTGTTGATATATCATATTACCTCACTTATATATTAGAAGACGGCAGTGCCTTTATAAATTAATTTCCAGCGTAAATTCTTCTTCCCTGGTAACCGGGTTAATTTGTTGTTCTATATCATTCCAGATATCACAGATACGCATGTGACGGTTGTTATGCAGTCGCTCCATGAAAAGTAAAAAACGTTCTTTCATCAATTGCATCCTCTCCTCGGAAAATAGCTCCGTGCTATATTGCAGTACCAATTGCAGGTCGCCATTATTTTCCGCTCCGTATATCCACAGATCACCTTTGATCACATTGAAGCCTGTGCCAAAGGGTATGATCTCAAGATCGCCTGACGGCTCGTATACTATATCATCAGGTCTGGTATGTGCCGCATCCCAGGTGATACCTGCATCAAATAGTGTGGAGCGTCCCAGCTCGCGTTTTACCTTCAGTTTATCTACCAGCATATCGAATGGATATAGCTGGTTATCAAAAGCACCCAGACAGGATTCCTTCACTTGCATTAACAGGGCATCAAAAGTATCTTCACCACTGAAGCTGATACGTAGTGACAGCATATTAATGTAAAAACCCACCTGTCCATACAGATCCGGATGATCACGACCGGCTACCGGCGTGCCCACCACTATATCAGTCTGGCCGGAACAACGGTACAGCAAAGCATAATAGCAGGACAATACCTGCATGAACATACTCGTACCATACTGTTCGTTCGACCGTTTCATATTTTCATGACAAGTTGCTGTCAACTGTATATTAAACTGAGCCGCCTGATATGTTCGGTCCGCCGGCCTACGATAGTCCACCGGTAGTTCGAGCAACGTGTAAGGCTTACGAAACACTTGCTGTAACCAGTAGTTTTCGAGGGCCTGTAATGCGGCTCCTTCCAGCATGGTATGTTGCCAGGCCGCATAATCCTTATACTGTATCTTCAATTCCGGCAATGCAGACTGCTCACCGGCTACTGATATATCATACAACTGATACAGTTCATCCATAAATATATCCATGGACCATCCATCGAAAATAATATGGTGCAGGTTGATAAATAACAGGTATTCATCTTCTCCGAGATGATACAGGGTAGTTCTTACTAAAGGCGCTACCGCAAGATCGAATACATGATAGGTCTCCTTTTCAATCATCCGCTGTGCTACCTCATAGTTGGCCGGAGTTGCTGACAGATCCACATTACTCATCGCAAATACAGGATCTGCCGGGCTCAATACCTGT
This sequence comes from Chitinophaga pendula, assembly GCF_020386615.1. NCBI lineage: Bacteria > Pseudomonadati > Bacteroidota > Chitinophagia > Chitinophagales > Chitinophagaceae > Chitinophaga > Chitinophaga pendula. Next base: position 7,643,003 of record NZ_CP077769.1, on the reverse strand, counting down.
TGTCTGGGTTCGTTATCCACCTCTACGATCACCGTACGTAGTATCTCATGCCGGTTGACCATCCCGAGGAATGCATTTTGTAACGCAGGCACATTCAATGTTCCCTTTATCGTATATGCATACGGGAAATTATAGTGATAAAGTTGGCGCTCTATCTTATGCAATACCCACAGCCGTTTTTGTGCATATGAGAGTACATAATGCGGCTGTTCCGGCACAATGGTGATCGCTGTATAATGCTGACGGCTATCCATCTTTATAACGGCGGCCAATGTTTCAATAGTTGGATGGCGGAAAATATCTGCCAGTTGCATCTGCATATTCATTTCCTTCCGGATAGCAGACATTAACTTGATCGCTTTCAGTGAATGGCCTCCCATCGCAAAGAAATTATCCCGGATACCTATTGGCCGTACATCTAATACCGTTTCCCAGATCTCCACCAGCATCTCCTGCATTTTATTGACAGGAGCGGCGTAATCCTGAGAATGCATCGCTGTCATATCCGGTTGAGGCAAGGCTTTACGGTCTACTTTACCATTTATATTCAATGGCAGGCTATCCAGCCTCATCCAGAGCGCAGGCACCATATAGTCCGGTAATACGGCAGAAAGTCCGGCAATCACCTCATCCCGGTCGTATGTTATATCTGGTACAACATACCCTACCAATAATTTAGTACCGGCATTATCCTCCATTACATCGACCACACCCTGCCGAACACCTTTACATTGCTGTAATACGGTCTCCACCTCTCCGGGTTCTACGCGGTAGCCCCTGATTTTCACCTGCTGGTCAATCCGTCCAAGACATTCCAGCATGCCACCCGGCAACCACCTGGCTTTGTCTCCCGTACGATACAACCGGATGTTCTCCTGATCCCCCAGACGATGAGTGATAAACCGCTGCGCACTTAATGCATCATCATTCACATAACCGATACCTACACCAGCACCGCCGATATACAATTCTCCAGGTATACCAGCGGGTAGCAACTGCTGGTATTCATCCAGAATATAACATGCTATATTATCCATAGGACGCCCTATCGGCACTATGGCGTTTTCATACAGGGGCCCTTCAAAATACGAGATATCTACAGTAGTCTCGGTAATGCCATAACTGTTTAACAGTCGAATGGCCGGATGACAATAATCATATAGATATTGATAATCTGCAACGCTACAGATGTCACTGCCTGCTATCAGTATCTTCAATGAGGGAAAATCGATCATTTCATCCTGTGCGTACCGAATCAGCTGTACGACCAGCCCTGGTGTAGATTCCAGTATAGTCACCTGATGCCGGTTGATCGTATCGCACAGGTAACCTACATCAAAACGTTGCGATGCCGGTGCCAACAGCAACGTACCGCCATTGAGCAATGCGCGGCAGATATCCCCGGTAAATACGTCGAAAGATACACTCGCTACTGACAACAAAACGGGTGGTTGCTCATTTAACTGGTAGTGATTTCTCCAGGCCATGCTCATATTGTAAATACAATGATGAGCTATCATCGCCCCTTTAGGCCGCCCTGTAGATCCTGATGTATAGATAACATACGCTAGGCTGCCTGGATGGATATCCATGCCCGGATTATCATCACCTAACGCAGCCTGATAGCCATCACGGTCCATCAGCAACACTTGGCGGCCGAAAGACAAACCATCAGGCAGCTTTGTAGTGGATGTGGTCAGTAGTAACTGTGCGCCACTATCTGTCAGCATATATCGGATCCGATCTTCCGGCAGATCGGGGTCAACAGGCACATAGGCTGCACCAGCCTTCAATATGGCCAATATGGCAATAATCAGCCTGGGACTACGAGGTACACACACTGCCACCAGGGATCCAGGCCCTGCATCCCTTACTGCCAGCAGATGTGCCAGTTTGTTAGCCTCCCTGTTCAAGTCTTCATAGCTCAGTACTTCATCCTCCATCACTACTGCCGGATAGGATGCCCGCAATAGCACCTGTTCATCAAAAAGCCGTACTATGTTACCCTGTGCATGCACTACAACGGTGTCATTGTAGGTATACAACAGCTCCTGCAGCTCATCGGATGTCAGCATGGCAAGTTCATGCAGCGGCAGATCTGCATTCACTACAATAGCCTGTAATAACTGCGTATAATGTACCAGCAGCCGGTCTATGGTACCGCGTGAATAGAGGTCCGTACAATATTCCGCATTGATAGCCAGCCCTTCTGCTGTCTCTGCTATATTCAGACTCAGGTCAAACTGAGCAGTGGTATGCTCATAAGAGTAAGAGCGGATGTTCACATCCGTGGTGTCACCTGCATTGTCTGCTGCATCCCCCAACGTATTCTGAAGTACCAGCATCACCTGGAACAAGGGACTTCGGCTGAGATCACGATCCCTGACCAGCGTTTCCACTATTTTTTCAAATGGTACATCCTGATGCTGATAAGCATCTACCGTAGTATGTTTTACTTGTTGCAGGAAGTTGCGGAATGAAGGATTGCCTTCCAGGTTGCTGCGGAGTACCAAGGTATTGACAAAGAAACCTATCAGCGGCTCCAACGTCAGCTGCTGCCGGTTGGAGACCGGTGCACCCACAGTAATATCATGCTGTCCGCTGTAACGGTGCAGCAGCACGTTAAAAGCCGCTAATAAAGTCATAAAGAGCGTTACATCTTCTTCAAGTGACAGCTGTAACAAACGGTCCGTAAGCGAACGATCGATCACACAGGCAGTAACAGCCCCCCGCAGACTTTGTACAGCGGGACGCGCATAGTCAGAAGGTAGTTCTAACGGCGTTACATCTCTCAGTTGCCGCTCCCAGAAAGCTAACTTACGCGCCAGTACCTCACTGGAATAGCAACTACGTTGCCATAGGGCATAATCTGCATATTGAACCTCCAATGCGGGCAGACCGGCATCTTCGCCGATATTAGCAGCTGCATACAGTGCAGATAGCTCCTTCTCCAGTATCCCCATGGACCACCCATCAGAAACAATATGGTGTACCTGTATCAATAACAGCCAGCTGCTATCCCCGGTGCAAAAAAGTGCTGCCCGTATCATGTGGTCTTCTGCAAGATCGAATGGCTGGCTGATCTCGGCTGCTACACGCAATGACAAGGCATCTCCACTACATTCCTCCGTATAATTAACCAGTTCAAAACCATCTGTTCCCATTACCTGTTGATAAGGCTGCCCGTTCACGGCTTTGATCACCGTCCGTAATACCTCATGACGATTTACCAGTTGCCGAAATGCCTGTGTAAGAGCGGCGACATCAACGTCTCCCTCCAATTGCAACAACACCGGCATATGATATTGTGTACTGCCTTGTAACTGGTCGATGAACCATAAACGTTCCTGTGCAAACGAAAGCGGAATCAGCGCTGGCCGTTCCATACGGGTCACCGGCGGCAACACGGTTGTATCTGTGAGCTGATCTATCCGGGCACAGAGCTGACTGATAGAGGGATGCAGAAACACATCCCTGATGTTGAGTTCTGCTCCGAGTGCCTGTCGGATCATCCCCAGCATACGCATCGCCAGCAGGGAATGCCCTCCCAGCCAGAAGAAATTATCGGCAACGCTGATTCTATCGCGTCCGAGTACCTCCTGCCAGATACCCAGCATCTGCCTTTCCCTGGTCGTCGATGGTGCAATGATATCTTCCTGACGGCTATCTCCGGCTGGCTGAGGCGCTGGTAACGCCGCACGGTCGATCTTACCGTTACGGTTTAACGGCAGATGATCCAGATAGATAAAAACAGCAGGCATCATATAGCCTGGCAAGCTGCCTTCCAGTTGACTACGCAACAAGGCTGGCTCCACTGCCTGATCAGCAGTGTAGTACGCCGCCAGTGCTATTACCTGATCTGCATCCCGGTAGTCCGTCACAAATGCCTCCCTGATCTTGCCGGTACCTGTCAACACCTGCTCTATCTCACGGGGTTCTACCCGATGCCCACGTATCTTCACCTGGCGGTCTATCCTACCTTTAAATACAATATTACCCTGCGCATCCCAGTATCCAAGATCACCGGTACGGTAAAGCAGCCCTTCTGTTACCAGATTACTACGTACAAATTTGCTCCTCGTCAATGCCGGGTTATTCACATACTCCCTGGCCAGACCTGTACCACCCAAACAAATCTCCCCAATCACTCCCTGTGGTACCAGCTGCATGGCAGCATCAAGAATAAACGCACTGGTACCGCTCAACGGACGACCGATTGGAATGGTAACCGCATCTGCCGGCAACTGCCTGATCTCATAGAATGTTGAAAAAGTAGTATTTTCTGTAGGTCCGTATACGTGAACAAATACTACTTCATTTTTACGGAAAGGTAATAGCTTCCTTACATGGGCTACCGACACCTGCTCTCCTCCGAAAAATACCTTATCCAGTCCTGCCAGACACTGTGGCTGCACATCCGCTAATGTATTCAGTAGCGCGGTGGTCATGAACGTAATGTTAATAGCATGATCCGTAATATAGTCTGCCAGCATTTTATCACTGGATAATATCTCCTCCGTCGGTATGTATAGCGTAGCACCATTCAGTAGTGCACCGAAGATGTCGAAAACAGCACCATCAAATACATAGTTGGAAAGCTGTAACACCCGGTCATCGGCATGGAACGTTACATAATTGGTATCCTTTACCAAACGTACAACACTCTTATGTTCAACAAGAATACCTTTCGGAGTACCCGTAGATCCGGATGTATAAGCTATATATGCAGGATCAAAAGGGAAACAGGGTCGAAGCGAAAGCATACCGGTGCTGATTACCGATATATCGTCCCGGCAAGCGCCGGTCGAACAAACAGATACCGCTTCCAGAAGGTCCCACTCAGCTGTCACCTGCTGCTCTCCTGTTAATACCAGCAGACACCCTGCATCCTGTACAATAAATTCATTTCTGCTGGCAGGGGCCGCAGGATCTAATGGTACATAGGCAGTCCCGCTTTTCAGGATGGCCAGTATACTAACGATCATTTCATATGAACGTCCGAATAGTATCGCAACAGGTACCTTGAGTTGAGATGCATATTTTGTTTTCAGATATAATGCCAGCTGGTCAGCATCATGCATCAACTGCCGGTAGGTCCAGTGTTGCCCTTTGCAATATATCGCGATCTTATCCGCGTGAAAAGCCGCCTCCCGGTCGAAGCACGTAATGATACCCTCTACCTGCTGTTGTTCCTGCATCGCTCCATAATGAAGGATAGCAGTTTGCTCCTGCGTTGTCAGGAGCGGAATACTACCAATCTGTGTATCTGCCTTTACTACGACAGTATTCATCACCTGGTGCAGATGCATCCCCATCTGCTGTATGCGGGAACGATCAAAAAGGTCCGTGTTATAATTAATACTTAACCATATGCCGGCATCGCTTTCTGAAAAATAAAATAAGAGGTCAAATTTACTACCACCGGCAGACAGCCCATATCTCGATATCTGTAAGGGAGCGTCGTGCTCTTCTTGCGCTGCTATCGTTTCTTCCTGCTGCAATGCCACAGCTACATCAAATAACGGGGAACGGCTGGTATCTCTCTGTAGCCCCAACTCATCTACCAGTTTATCAAATGGATATTGCTGATGATCAAAAGCAGATATAGTCGTTTCTTTTACCTTGTCGACCAATGAAAGGAAGGTGTCTTTTGCCAGGCATTCGGTACGCAACGGCAATGTATTTATAAACAATCCTATCTGATGCTCCAGGTCAGGATGTTCCCTGCCTGTTACAGGGCAACCGACAATGATATCTTCCTGTGCAGTGTAACGGAACAACATCGCTTTCACGGCAGCAAGCAATACTACGTACAGCGATACATTATTCCGCATACTCAGCTCCTTCAACTCTCGCGCAACATGGCTATCGATCATGATACGTTCATTACTGCCATTAAACGTTTGTACCAGCGGGCGGGGGCGATCAGATGGTATTTCGAGCAGCGGTAGCTCCCCGACAAAACGCTGTAACCAGTAATCCCGCAGGCGACTGTCACGGCCGATTTCATCAGACTGCCAGGCAGCATAGTCCCTAAACTGAATAGGTAACGCTGGCAGTACTGGTATACGATCATTCAGCAACGCGTCATATACCGATAACATTTCGTTATACAATATTTCTACTGCCACACCATCCGCTACAATATGATGAATGACCATTAACAGTACATACGATTGTTCACTTATCTTCCGCACATACACCCTTATAAGCGGGAAGACGGACAGATCGAAAGGTTGTATGATCAGCTGCGCTATATCCTCCTTCACCTTTGATTCACTATCCGGGTATTCGCTGTAATCCCTGTAATCAACAGCAAAAGGCAGTTGCGCTGCCGGCCACACCCGCTGTACGATATCATGTGCTCGCTTTTTAAAGGTGGTACGCAGGCTCTCATGTCTTTGCAACAAATAGTGACAGGTACGATTCAGTACTGATATATCCAAAGAGCCTTCGATAGTCAATGCCAATGGCATATTATAAACACCTTTCCCTTCCGTTAGCTGCTCCAGCACCCAAAATCTCCGCTGTGAAAAACTAACCGGATAATATTCCTGATCTGCGACGCTGGGAATGCCGGTATATTGTGCTACTGCATGCATTTCAATCAAACGGCATACATCTTTCACAGTAGAATTATCAAAGAAAGAACGCAACATGAGTTGTACATTAAATTCTTTCTTTACTCTGGCGATGATACGTATCGCTTTCAGTGAATGTCCTCCCAGCTCGAAGAAGTCATCTTCCATCAGGATGTGCTTCTTCATCAGTATATCCTCCCAGATAGCGACCATCTTTTTCTCCAGCAGGCTGGCGGGCGACGTACCTCCTTTACGTTGTTCGGCGGCTACAAACGGAGGCAAAGCCCGGCGATCTACTTTACCATTCAGGCTCAGTGGTATCTTTTTAATGGGCATATAATAGGCAGGTATCACCGCCTTGTCCAGGTAGTTACTTAAATGTTGCTTTAATGCTGCAATATCTATTCGCTCTGCCGATACAATATATGCGACCAGGATATCACCTTCTTCTTGATGTTTGATTTTATTCACCACACAACGACGGATACCCGGATATTTTCTGATGGCATATTCGATCTCTCCGGTCTCTACCCGATGACCATGATACTTGACCTGTCCATCTCTCCTTCCCAGGAAAAAAACCTCTCTATTCTCCATAAAACAGCCCATATCACCGGTACGGTACAGGCGTTCTCCTGGTGCGTAAGGGTTGGGAACAAACTTTTTTTCCGTCAGTTCCTGCAGGTTCATATATCCCCTAGCTACACCTGCACCGCCGATAAATATCTCTCCTACTGCTCCGATAGGCAACAGGTCATTATAGCGATCCATAATAAAGAGCGACGTGTTATCAATCGGACGTCCGATGGTAATAGCCCTGACAGCAGTTACTTCTTTGATCGCATTACCCACTGTTGCTTCTGTGGGGCCATATTCATTGAATATCCGTATCTCCGGATTGATCTGTCGCAGAAATCGGACATGATCGGCACCCAACTCCTCTCCACCAGCGATTACCAGTTGTACCGGCGTCTGGATATCCGGCGCCGCATGTTGCAGCATATCGATATGAGAAGGTGTCATCTTAACCGCAGACACCGCACTATCTGCTTCGAATATTTTTAATAACGCGGTATCTGGCTCCAGGTTGGAATAAGCATATATACATCCTCCCAGCAGGAGCGGGCAAAACATACTGGTTATTGTCAGGTCAAATGCAGGAGAGGTAAACAATGCCATATCCGGTCTGCACGCACTGAAATAAAAGCTGCATGCCCAGGACAGGTAGTTGAACATATTACCATGCGTGATCTCCACGCCTTTTGATACGCCCTCTGTGCCGGAGGTATGCATAACATATACCAGATCGTCAGCGGTCACCGATGCCCAATTGATGTCGGCAGGTGGGATAACGGCAGGGAGCGTTGTGATATCCATCACTGCCAGACCCTCCAGCCCTTCTTCTTTTGCACCAGCAGCATCTGTGATCACCAGCCGTACTCCCACATTGTTGAATATATGAGCCGTCTTCCTGATACCTTCAGACGGATCTACCGGTACAAATGCAGCACCCGATCGGATGACAGCCAATACACTGAGCATAAAGTGTGCGGATGCCGGCAACCAGATTCCCACTTTGTCTCCGGCCTGCAAACCATATTGTTGCTGTAATAGCATGGCCAGTCCGGCAGACTGTGCATTCAGCTCACGATACGTATAGCGCTGACGACCGGCAACCAATGCGGTGCGATCCGCATACTGCCGCGCCACTTCTGCAAAACGTGCCGGGAATAACTGTTCGCCCTGCCATGCCGTCACTGCCCCATAAGCCAGCGATTGCAAGGTAGACTGATACGCATCCTCCTGCTGTATACGCATATCCTCCAGCGGAATATTGACATTATCCAGGTAGGTTAGCAACTGCAGATAACAGGAGAAAAACCGCCGGATGAATGTATGACTGTAACACCGGCCGTTATAGCGTACGTTCAATTGTGTGCTCAATGCACCCGGTATCATGGCTACACTGAGGTCGTAAGTATCTATGTTACTTTCATAGCGGTGCAGCGCAGGGTCATATAAAAAAACGTTGGTAATATGATAATAATTCAGTTGCCGTTCTTTGTCCATCAACAAGTCCACCGGGAACTGCTGATATTGGTAACTTTCGGTGATCGCCTTTTTTCCGGCAAGGATCAGATCACGCAGTGTTTTCATGTCTGTAAAATCAGTCTGTAAGAGTACTTCCTCCACAAACATGGGCGCTGTTGGTACCAGGCTCCCTTTGTGCAAAGGAGTTTTGATCAGCACCGTTTCCTTACCGGTATATTTTGACAGTAAAAGGTTGAATACAGCACTGAGAATGGTAAAGCGCCCATCTTCACTATCGGTAAGCTTTCCCATTGTTCGTATCACCGACGATGGCAGCTCCAGCTGATAATGCTGTTGATCGGCATCCTGCTCCGGGGCGGCATGACCCATCTCTTCAAAAACAGTGTATTCCTGTAGTCCGGCAAACTGGCTCAGCCAAAAATGATAGTGTTGCTGGTATACGTCCTGGGTAATAAGTGTATTAAACTCCTGTAATGTAAGCGGCATAAAAAAGGATAATCAGATGAGGAATTTGCTTTCTTCAGCAACATTGGGTTCAAATATCTTACGGATCCTGTCGAACAGGTGCTGTTGGCGATGTGTTTTCATATCGGGATGTACACTGGCGATCTCCAGCGCAAGTGCCTGCTGTGCCAGGTGCATAAAAGACTTAAAAGAAGAGAAGGAAAAGCCTTTACCCAAGAGATATGGAATAACCCAGAAATCAAAAGAATATTGCGGCAGCCAGATCGATTCGTCCGGGTTAATGGTCAGGAAGATCTCGTGTATGTAATCTGCCGCTTCCATACTAGTCATCGAGTAGTGCTCCCATTTGAATCCTTCCCCTTTGATCCGGAATTCTTCTTTTTTCTTCTGATACACGGGCGTCAGCGGATCGCAATACCACAGCATCGTCCGCCAGTAGTCTGGCTTATTGCCTTTGATAAAATCGATTGTCTCTCTGATGGTCGCCTCGGTTTCTCCGGGATACCCTGTGATCAGAGACGCAAAAGTCATAATACCTCGTTCCTTCAGGTTCTTGATCCCTTTTTCGTAATTGGTGACCTTTGCTCTCTTATTCATTTTTTCCAACATCTCCTGCGAGCCGGACTCAATACCCAGGAACACACCTTTGCATCCGCTCGCCGCCATCAGATCCAGTGCTTCTTCATCCCCATGATCACATCGGTAATAGGAAAACCAGTTAAAATCAAACTGTCGGTCTATCAGCATACGACAGAATTCCTTAAACCGGGCTTTGGGAACATTAAAAGTATCATCGATAAAAACTACGTTTTTCACATTACCCAAGGCACGCATGGTCTCCAGTTCTTTTGCTATCGTATCTATACTCGCCAGTGTTAACGGGCCTCCCCGTTCAGGATAACCACAGAAGGCACAGCCAAAGGCACAGCTCCTGGCCGTACGGGTCTGTAAGGTGCTACCCAGGTCATGGTGTTTAAAAAGTGACCAGTCTATCGCTTCCGAATCCAGTGAATTATTTTCAATAACACGTTCGGTCATTGTAAACTCCCCGTTTTCCTGCCGGTAGATGATGTTTTTCACCTCATTAAGATCCTGCTGATTTTTAAGACGCGTCACCAGATTATATAGTGTTTGTTCTCCCTGCGACTCCAGTACAAAGATGTCTCCCTCCATGTCACGTAAAGCAGAGAAAAAGTCTTCCTTTCCATAAGCATTATAGTGGTTAGACACCAGTACTCCTCCTATTATGATCGGCACATGTGGATTACAGGACCTGATAAATCTCACCATTTCTGTAACCGGTAAGTTGATGACATAAAAGGTCGTAGTAATGGCTACGCAGACAGGATTTTTCTCCAGCAAGCTGCGGAGTTTATCCTTTTCTTCCTGGAACAGATTGACAAAATCCACCTGCAAACCACGCTTAAGAAGAAAATGACTCAGGTATACCGCTGCCAGATTAGGAATATCACAGGATTTTAATTCCATATCCGATAGCTTGTTCAGCAGATCCAGGTAAGTGTAGTTATTACCTTCTACCTCGAAGAAGTTGGTCTTCAGATCGCGATAAGCCTCCGCATCTTCACCATATGATCTGAGAGTGGACAGATAGTTTTCAAAAGGCGTTTCATTATAGCCTATCAATACGACATCTAATGCTGTATTCATGATCGGGGGAATCAAAAGTTAAATGAAATTTTCAGATTTTTGGTAGATATCTCCGTACGATGTCCTAGCGGGATTGCGCTCACCTGTTGATTAACATCTGTAACAAAAGCCTGCAACAGCGCAATCAGCTGCTCCTGGTAATCGGCAACAGATGAAAGGCTGAAAATATCTTTGTTGTAGACAAAATTGACGTTTATGTTCTCCTGGTCTTCATAGATCGAAATAGTCAGGTCAAAGTGCGTTTTCGTACTTCCCATAGGATACAGGGAAGATTGTACACCCTGCAGGTCGAGGCCCGGCAGGTCAGTTGCACTGAAAGTATAAGATACCTCTATGTTGAACAGGGGGTTTTTATTTTCCAGGTAGTCCAGGTCCAGCGCTTCTTTGATAAAATCCATTGCGTACAGCTGATGTGCGATGGCTTCATAGGATCGTTGCGTCACTTGCTGTAGCAACATGGCGAGGGTATCATGACCAGACACCTTGTTACGAAGTGGAAGTGTACTGACAAAGAATCCGATGATATGCTCCAGTGCAACATCTTCCCGGCCGTGTGTCTCCACCCCCAATACAATATCTCCGGCACCCGTGTTACGATATACCAGCGCATTAATTGCGGTCAGCATAATGTTGTAAATACTCGTCTGGTAGCTGGCTGCCACTTTACGTAATTGCAGAATAAGAGCAGGGTCGATATTGAAGGCATGGTTAGCCCCGGTATACGTCCTTCTCGCCGGCCTTGGATGGTCTGCGGGTAACTCCGGAGCATGCGCTGGCACATCTTCCATTATATGCTGCCAGTAGGCACCAGCCTGGCGAAAAACCGCGTTATCAGACAATTGCCTGTGCCACACAGCATAATCCTTGTACTGGATCAATAAGGGTGGCAGCGGATACGCTCCGGCTCCGCCATTGCGGTAGTAATTATAAAACACGATGAGCTCCCTGGCAAGTATATTCAGCGACCAGCCATCCCCTGCGATATGATGCAGGGCAATACCGAGTACATATTGCTGTTCACCAACGGTAACCAGTAGCCCCCTCAATAACGGAGGTGCTGATAGATCAATATATGCTGCGGCAAAGGTGTGCAATACTTCCGGCAAAGGATCTGCCGAACGTTGCAACTGCCAGCTGATCTGGTCTGCGGGCAGGATACGTTGATAGATATCTCCGTCATACTCTTCAAATACCGTACGTAAACTTTCATGACGGGAGATCAGTGCCATAAAAGCCTTTTCAAGCATATCAACGTGAAGATCCCCTTCCAGTTCAAAAGCTACCACCATATTATATACACCTTCCTGCTGTTTCAGGTACTGGTCTGCAATCCATAAATGTTGTTGCGCATGACTGACCCTGTATCTCTCCGCCGGCGCAAGCGGGGTGATACCGGCGATACCTGTCCCCTGCTGCTCTCCTATCAGCACAGCCAGCTGGCGGATAGAAGGGTTTCTGAAGAACTGATACAAGCTAAGTTTAACCTGTAACTGCTGCTGTATCCGGTTGATAACCTGGGAAGCCCGGATAGATTGCCCCCCGGTTTCAAAGAAATTATCCGTTACACTGATCTGGCCTAAGCCCAGCACTTCTTTCCAGATATCATGTACGGCTTGTTCTGTTGGATTTGCAGGCGCAGTATATACACTTGCGGCAGGAGCAGGTGCAGGTAATGGCAATGCCGCACGGTCCACTTTGCCATTAGGCATCAGGGGAAGTGCATCCAGAGATACAAGCTGGGGCATCATATATTGCGGAAGATGTTGCTCCAGGTGGTGTTTTACCAACGCTAACGGAGCAGCGTCCTGTATAACTACATAAGCAGCGATAATCTTTTGTCCATTTTCATCATCCCGTATCATTACTACACAATCCTTCACTTGTGCTATTTCATAAATGCGGCTTTCTATTTCACCCGGCTCTACGCGGAATCCGCGGATCTTCACCTGATCGTCTTTACGGCCTTTCAGTTCTATATTGCCATCACGCAGCCATCTGCCTGCATCACCGCTCCGATACCAGGCGCCCTCCCGTCCTGGCAGACGTACCAGTTTACGGGCCGTCAGGGAAGCATTGTTAATATATCCGGAGATAGGTAGTGCACCAAGCACGTATAACTCTCCGAATGCACCTATGGGTACCGGCTGCAGTAACTCATCCAGGATCAGAATATTTGTATTGGCGATAGGACTTCCTGCTGGTGGCACCGCCAGTTCCTGCAAAATATCAGATCGTAGCGTATAAGCAGTAACAACATGCATCTCTGAGCTACCATAGTGATTATGCAAACGCAGCTCGGGGTTAGCAGCCAGGAAAGCTTTCAATCCGGCTGTTATTTTCAATTGCTCGCCGGCGGTGATAATATTACGCAGATATGGAGCAGAGCGCTGCCAGCGGCTGAACTCATTGAAAAGGAAATTCAGATACGAAAATGGTAGATAAAGGTTACCGATCTGATGCCGTTCTATAAAGTTCATCAGGTAGTCTGCATCCTGCCGTTCCAACTCTCCGATCAGGTATACCGTACCTCCCGCACTCAGTGTCATCATGATCTCCTGGAAGGATACGCAGAAATTGACCGAGGTAAACTGCAGCGTGTGCAGTGCATTGTCAATACCGGCCTGTTGCAGCTGCCATTGTATCAGGTTACTTAACAGCCCGTGAGGTAACATAGCGCCATTAGGAGTCCCCGTCGAACCGGAAGTATAGATCACATAAACAATATCATTGGCACCAGGAATAACATCCGGCTGTGCTTCAGACATACCAGCCAATGCCGCTTCCAGTTCATGCAAACGGATCACAGCACCCGTGTAGTGTGCTGTAATGGCCTGCACCGGCTGATCAGTGATCAGCACGCCGGTTTTACTGTCTGTCAGCATATGCGCCTGCCTTTCTGCCGGATAACCTGGATCTATCGCTACATAAGCCCCCCCTGCCTTAATGATACCGATAATGGCAACGATCATATCCAGTGAACGTTCCATCGACAATCCCACGAAAACACCTGGCCCTACAGCATAATATTGCTGCAGATAGTGCGCCAGTTTGTTGGCCTGAATATCCAGTTCTGCATAAGTAAGTTGTTTCCCTTCATACACTATTGCAGGTATTGAGTGCTGCTGACGTACCTGCTGATCAAACAGTTCCAGTACATGCATATGTGGCCAGGCCACCTGTGATCCCTGAAAACTTTCCGTTACCAGACTATATTCTGCCGGCGCCATTCCCATCAGCGTACTCACAGGAACATCCGGCTGCGCAGCGACCTGATTAGCCAGTGCAATGAAATTACGGGAAAGCCGCTCGGCTGTTTCCTTATCGAAAAGATCTGAATTATACTCCAGCAGGATATGTATACCAGATATTCCTTCCGCCATGAAAAATATCAGGTCGAACTTACTCATGTTGAACTCATGCACCTCGCTGTAGGTGTCCACCTCCACATCCTCCATAGAAAGTTCCTTTTCTTCTCTGTCCGTATTATTATGCGCCAACATCACATTGAAAAGTGGTGAATGGCTCATATCCCGTTCCAACCCAACCCTTTCTACCAGCAGGTCAAACGGATAATCCATGTGATTATACACCTCCAGTGCTTCCATTTTCACCCTTGCCAGCACTTCGTAGAAGCTTTCTGAAGTATCAATCTGCCAGCGGTATACCAGCGTATTTACAAAGAAGCCGACGATATCATGAAACTCGTCGTACGAGCGGCCGGCAGAAGGAGAACCCAGTATAATGTCCCGCTGCCCGGAATAACGTTGCAATAGTATACCCAGAATGGCCATTACATTCATAAACCCGGTAGTACCTTTCTCGCGCGATGTCTCTTCCAGAAAGGAGGTTGCCACTGCATCCAGTTTAAACATCAGTCTGCCACCATTGAAAGTTTGCAGCACCGCACGCGGCCGGTCCAACGGCAGGTCAATACCCGAAGGACGATCGTGGAACTTACGCAGCCAATACTGCTCAAGCTGGTTAAAGTGCCCGCTTTCAATCAGCCGGTTATGCCATGTACTATAATCCTTATACTGCCACTTTGCCGGATCCAATGATGGCTTTTCTCCTGCCTTAAAGGCATTGTACGCTTTCAGTAATTCATTGATGATAATCCCCTGAGACCAGCCATCGCTGATAATATGATGCACATTATAGATGATCAGGTATTGCTGCGCGGTCTGCTTCACCACTTTGAATGTAAGCAGTGGGCCTGTCTCCAGATCAAATACCCTGGAAACTTCTTCCTTGTATAATTGTTGGGCAGCAGCATTTCGCTCTCCTTCCGGCAGATGACTGATATCTAATACAGGAACCAGATATGTCAGTACCGGCAATATCACCTGCCTGGGTTCTCCATTTATCACCCGAAACACCGTCCGGAAGCTCTCATGACGGTCCACCAGCAATTGTACCGCCTGCTGAAAAGCCGGAATATCAAACTTCCCTTCTTCTACCTGGTAAGCAGCGGGTAAGTTGTAAGCAATGGAGTCCTCTTCAAACTGTGATAATATCCACAATCTGCGCTGGGCATGAGAAAGTTCATAATAATCTGCTGGAAGCGCAGGAGTGATTTGCCTTGCATGCTGCGTAGCCACAGGTGTACGCCGAGCATCTATATAGTCCGTCAGTTCCCGGAGTGTACCATATTCGAAGATCACATCAAAATCTATCTCTGTATCCAACACACTGTTGATCTTGTTGATCACCTGCCGGCCATTCAGCGAATTACCACCCAGCTCAAAGAAATCATCATCTTCCGCTATTGCGTCTGCCTTCAACACTGCCTGCCATATTTCCCGGATACGCTGCATAGTGTGGACACTATTATCAGCAACCACTGTAGCTGCCGCGGAGAGCGCTGTTGTTGCTGCTACCTCTTTGACTGATATGGTACCGGGAAGCGCGAAAAACGGATTTCCCTTGAAAAATGAATAATCAATATCACCTACCTGAAGAACCGGATACCTCAGTGCCAATGCCAGGAAGAAGGCTTCTCTTCCTGGTATAGTACTTAACAGACGAATGGGACTATCCGTATCGTCTGCTATACCTCCGGGATGTTTTTTAAGTATCATCCCGGTATCTCTCCAGCCTGGCCAGGCGATGGCCTTGTAAGCACAGGTATGTGATTTGCGGGCACTACACCATCCTTCCATAAAAGCATTGGCCATCGTGTAATCAGCGCTGTTTTTAGCAGGCATCAATACATTAAGCGATGAGAAACAAATAAAAAAGGCGGGTTGTAATTCTTCCGTGCAGGCATTCAATATCACCGTTCCCTGTATCTTGGGCGCACAGGTCCTCACAAAATCCTCCTGCTTACTCTCTGCCAGTGATACTCCCCTGATACCTGTACCAGCACTATGTATCACTCCCTGTATTTTGGTATGGTGTGATCTTATCTGCCTGAAGACTTCATACATCCGCGTTTCGTCGCTGACATCCGCCTGATAATAGTTGACCGTAGAGCCCATTTTTTCCAGTAACAGCAGATTGCCGATCTTGTTATTAATGTCAGCACTAATCTCCTGTGTCCAATACTCCGGTGCCGGCAATGCGGTACGACCAATGATGATAAAGGTGCTGTCTGCCTGCATAGCAATAGCCCTTGCCATCTCAAAACCTATACCTTCCGCTCCGCCGGTCACAATATATACACCACCAACAGGTAGCACCAGCTGTTCCCGTGCTGTTGCAATATCTACCGGCACCGTATTCAGACAGGGAATCATCATTCTGCCATCCTGCAGTAACAAATCCGTTAACGCATCATCATTCAGCAAGGCGGCCAGCAAATCCTTTTTTGCATGATCCGGCACGGCGCCTTCATAATGAAAGTCGACATTCCTGATCTTCAACTGTCCGTATTCATTCACCAGGGAACGAAAAAGTGCGGCTACAGCTGTCTGTATCGGATCTGGCATCGTATCACCCTCCGCTGTATTGAATGCACGGCGTGTGATATTTGCCAGCAAAAACCCTTTTTTGTTAAAGTAGGTACTGAATGCCTGGCAGGCAAAAAGATAGCTGTTTACTGTCTGTTCAATATGTGCAAGCCAGGAACTTGTATTGTAAGTGTTTGCAGAGGAAGCAGGATGCAGAAAAAGCATGCCCTCCGGTGTACCGTAAGATCTCTCGACAGACATTTTCAGTTGCTCATAATCTTCCCAACGCAAAGGATTAATAGTAAATGTATGAGCACTGCTGCTTGCGAAAGCAGCTCCTGCTGATACCATTACGACAGTCAAACCCTGCTCTTTGAGCATTCCCTGAATCCAGTCATCACTGACCTCTTCACTGGTAAAAATCAGCCACACTCCGGCTTTCAAACTGTATGTATGATCTGTTTTTACAGTTTCCTGCCAGCTTGTTGTGTGCAACCAGTTCGCGGCAGATGTATCCCAGCTGATTGCAGGTGGCTTTGCCCAACAGCTGATATCTTCAAATGCGGGACTGGGTGCACTGATCTTTTGCCAGGTACGCGATGCATATAACCCCTCCCAGGTAATATCTATACCTTGGGTATATAGTGCAGCAATAGTGACGGCGGCATTACCGTCCGGCTGCAACAGTCGCAGACACCGGTCTGCCGCGTTCGCAGGCAAAAAACCACCGATTACAGTGCTCAGCTCTCCTTCACATCCTGCTTCTACAAAAATTACCTGTTCATCCAATAGCTGCTCCGTAATCAGTTGCTGTAGCCTGACCGTATCCAATGGCTCCGTCTGGCCTACCTTCGCTAATACCTTTACCGCCTCATCCCTGCTAATCTCTCCCAGCGCCAGTTGTTTGGAAATACGACCTTTCCCCCGGCCAATCAGCGTCATCAATGGTATACCCAATGAAAGGCAGAGTTTATATATGCCTACATGTAACTGCAATACAGCTGGCAAGTCTTTCAGTGTATTGAATACAGGATAACGGGATGCCAGGTTGGATAACAGGATGTCTTCAGGTGTGTGATCAGAAAAGAGCAGTACAATCTTTACGGCTGGTTTTACATAACCGGTGATCCACCTGTAATTGCCTTCATCGCCTGTTGTCATATCCCGTAACTGGTCTGCCACCAGGCAACCTCTGTATTCATAATCATCTCTTCCGCAGTTCATTGTCGGTATGATATCTGCGAGATTAACCGCCGGTTGCTGCAGGAAGGACAATACTGATGAACGGAGTTGCTGTAGTCCGAAGGGGGTCCTGGATGACAACTTGAGTAAGGCTGGCACCTGGTGTAGTGATGGCGTATATAAGGGAGCTGCTTCCAGCACCATATGTGCATTGGTACCACTCAGGCCAAATGCGCTTACCCCGCAACGTCTCGGATGATCCGTTACCTGCCAGGGCTGCCAGGCAGCGTTGATATAAGCAGCCGAATGTTGGCTGTCTATAAATGGATTCAATTGCCGGAAGTGTACGTTAGGATATAGTTCCCCATGCTTGAGGGCTAATACCGATTTAAGTAAGCTGGCAATACCCGCAGCATTATCCAGGTGTCCTATATTTGTTTTCACCGCGCTGACAGCACAAAAACTACGTTTTTCAGTAAACTGCGCAAAAGCATCTGTCAGCCCTTTGAACTCTATCGGATCTCCTAACCGGGTTCCTGTACCGTGCGCTTCGATAAATCCTATTGTTTCAGGATCGATACCTGCCTTTTTCCAGGCCTTCACTAATACCTCTGATTGTGCCATAGGGCTGGGCGCCGTAAGTCCATTGGACCGTCCACCGTCATGATTGACAGCACTGCCCAATATGACTGCATGTATCTGATCCCCATCCTGCACTGCCTGTTCCAGCCGCTTCAACAGCACCATTCCACCACCTTCTCCTATCCCTATACCATCTGCAGCACTGTCAAAAGCTCTGCACTTACCGGATGCTGACATAACACCGAGGCTATTATTACTTCCTTTTTCATGAAAATGGGTGATATAACAAAAGCCACCTGCCAGTGCCGTATCGATCTCTCCATGCATCAGCTGCTGGCAGGCTTCATGCACAGCTACCAGAGATGAGGAACAGGAAGTATCCAGCATCAGGGCCGGGCCATGCAGGTTCAGGTGATAAGACAATCTGCCTGCCACCATAGGTCCCAGGTTACCGCTATACGCCATCGCATCCGGTTCTTCAAACTGCATCAGGTATTTTGGGAAGGACTTACCACCGATAAATACACCCGTATTGCTGCCGGAGAACTGTTGCAATGAATAACCTGCATCCCAGATCGCCTGACAGGATAACTGGAGGACCATACGATGGGAAGGGTCCATATATTCAGCCTCCCGCCTCGATAAGTGGAAGAATTTATGATCAAAACTATCCGGTCGTTCCAGGAAACCAGTTACCTGGAGCGGACCGGTGCCCGTAATATTCGTTAATGCCTTTCGCAACACGGACAGCTCACCCACTGCATCTTTTCCGGCACGAAGATTAGCGGCAAACTGTACCAGGTCATTCGCTTCGGGAAAAATACCCGCCATCCCGATAATAGCTATCTGATTTTTCTGTCCCATAATCAAATGATTTAAATTTCAATACCTGTGGTCACCGGCGCAGCTGTAACAGTATGTTGCAGCTGACGAGCCACTTCCCGAATACTTGTATAATTGAACAGATCAGCCACCTCAAGGCGGCTTGACAACTCCTCCGACAATCGTTTTGCGAGGTGTACCAGTTTCAGCGAATCTCCACCCACATCAAAGAATTTGGCATCCGGATGGATCATATCCACTCCCAATACTTTTTTCCAGATATCATGTACCTGTTGCTCCACTTCATTCATCGACGCATGAGTCGCCGGGTGATGCGTTAATACGGAAGTGGTTTCCACAACCAGTAAAGCCTTTTTATCTACTTTACCATTAGCCGTCAGCGGTAAATCCGCTATCATATGATAGCGGTGTGGTATCATATAATCAGGTAACCTCTTTGATAGTTCTTCTCTTATCCAGGAATCAGACAACGGTGCATCCATGACCAGGAATGCCAGCAACTCATTATCCCCCATACTGTTCGGCACAGCGACCACTACTGCCTTTTCTATTCCTTTGATCGACCGGAGCTGAGCTTCGATCTCTCCTGGCTCCACCCGGTACCCGTTGATCTTAACCTGATCATCCAGGCGGCCATAAAACTCGATGAGGCCATTCGGTAACCATCTGCCACTATCCCCGGTCCGATACAATATTTTATCCGGCAGCTGATGATGACGGATAAATTTTTCTGCCGTCAACGCATCCCTTTGATGATAACCAATTGCAACACCTGCACCCGCGATACATATCTCCCCTTTCTGACCAGGGCCCAGTATCCGCTGTTCTCCGTCGCAGATATAGATTGCATGATTATGAATAGGTCTTCCTATCACCGGGTTATGGAAGAGGTAGGAGATATTCTCTGCTGTAATGTCATGCGTGATCACCCCTATGGTAGTTTCTGTAGGTCCATAGTGGTTTACAAAGTGCGTTTCGGGAAACAGTTCCAGATATGAGCGGATATCTTTTGGACGTAATTTTTCGCCACCAGTAACGAATAAACGTATTTTCATCTGCTGATAGCGATCCGGGAAATAAGGATCAGCTGTTAGCATTGAAAAGTGTGAAGGAGTTAATTTCAGATAAGTGATCTCATTTTCGATCAGGTAGTTACGCCAGGTATCCAGATTGAAACGTTCGAACACAGGAAACAGATGTAATGTCGCACCTGCCGCCAGCGAAGATAGTAACGTAGTAAAGGAAAGATCAAAAGCAAGAGAAGAAAACACCAGCGTACTGTCTGCAGATGTGATCTGGTAAGTGCTGACAAACCAACTGATATAATTAGCCAGCGAGCTATGCCTGATCAACGTACCTTTAGGATGACCTGTAGAGCCGGAGGTATATATCATATAAGCCGGCCCGGCACTATCCGGCGATACTTTCCAGGACGCTGCCGGCGGCGGCAATACCGGCAACTGTATATCGACTGCAAGTATTTTTTCTGCATACATTGCCCCTAACTGCATCCATCCATTATAATCCGTGAGTATGAGAGTAGCCTGCGCATCCTGCAAAATATACTGCATGCGTTCTTCGGATGTAGTAATATCCAGCGGAATAAAAGTTAACCCTGCCTTCAGCACCGCCAGCATGGATATTACAAACAGGTCTGACCGGGGCAACGCGATCACCACCCGTCCACCTTCATCCGATACGTTATTGGCGATGTAATAAGCCAGGCGATCAGCTTGCTCGTCCAACTCATGATAGGTCATCTTCCTCCCTTCAAATACCAATGCCGGTAGCGATGTGTATTGCCTTACGCTGTTATCAAACAACTGTAGCCAGTTGCTGACAGACGGCATCATAAAGGTATCATTGGATTTGTCTATTATCTTCGAGGCCCCTGACCGATCCATTGCAGTCTGATAGCTGATCCGATCGCCTGCTACAAAAGATTCCAGTATAGCAGTATACAGATCATGTATGAAATCGATCTCTTCCGCTGTATAGCTGTTATCAGGACAGGTGATTGTAATAAGAATAGCATCCGTGCTGACACTCGTATTAAAATCAAAAGCGGTGTTTGTACGAGTATATGTGCGAAACTGGCTTCTTTTCCGGGATGCCCGTGCATGCTCGCTAACTTCTCCGTAAACATAAAAGTCTACGAAGTCGAACTTCACATCAAAGACGGGATTGAAGTAGGCACCTTTCTCTTCCACATCTTTGATGATCTCCATAAAAGATAGGCGGTCATGTTGTTTGGATCGTTGATATTGCTCCCGCACATATTGCAGAAAAGAAGGTACATGCAGGTCAGTATCTGGTATGCGGATACGGAAAGGTACCGTATTAAGGAAGCAACCCAATACCTGATCTCCATCCTTTTTGGCAGGCCGGTTGTGCGATACTAGGCCGATAGTAATATCTTCCTGATCACACGCAATCCTCAGCAGGTAAAGAAATCCTGCGAATAGCAGTTCTTTAATGTTCATCTGCAACTGCTGGGCGAACTGTTTAATACGGTCGGCCTGCACTCCTTCGATGTAGCTGTAATGCACCCGGCTTTCGGCCTTATTGAAATTAAGTATCTCTGTACTCTTAAAAGGCAGTGGCAACCGCTGGTATCCCTGCAGATGATCTTTCCAGTACTGACGTAGCTGCATATCATTTTTGGCCACCTGCTGATCGATCACATGATCAAGATAGGAAGCAGCCAGCGCGGACGGACGGTAAGTACTATCAGCTAAAAGCCGGTGATAGGTATCTGTAAGTGTGGTGATAAAGGAAGCGTTGCTCCATCCATCCAGAATAGCATGATGGAACACCCATAGTAACAAGTATTCTTCCGTGCCCAGGCGGAATATGATCATCCGCCACAAACCTGGTAACGTGACATCAAAAGCTAACGAACGATCTTGCTTCATATACTCCTCGATATGCTGCTGTTGTTGCCCACTGTCATAATGAGCGATATCTTCAAACAACAAACGATCGAAACAGTCAGTCGCAGGATGTACTGCCTGTAGTGGCTCTGAATAGGCATCCATATGATAGGATGTCCGTAACAAAGCGTGTTTCTCTACCATAAAGTTCAGCGCCTTCCCAAAAACTGCCACATCAAATGCCGGCTCACTGAATTCATACACAAACTGGTCATGGTATACACCTGCACTACCAGCATATATGTTATGAAAAATCATCCCTGCCTCAATGTCGCTCATAGGATATATATCTTCTGTCCCGGCGGGCAAGCCTGGTAAACCGGTAACATCTGCTTTTAGTTTACGCAAACGTAATTCTACCTGTGCACGCAGGATGTTGCTGCCGGATTCTTTATCTGTCTGTAGTATATAACCTGCCAGGCTACGAATAGTCTTATGCTCAAACATATCCTGTATTTCCACCACCCTGGAAATATGCTGGTTCACCTGGTTCAGCAATTTGATCACTTTGATGGAATCGCCGCCGATTGCGAAAAAATCGTCTCCGACAGAAATACGCTCTGTTTTAAGCAGTTTTTTCCAAATCGCATACAATTCATGCTCCACCACATTACGTGGCTGCATGAGGGAACGGTCTTCCCTGGATTTTTCATCCAACGCTACCAGGGACGCCGTATCTACCTTGCCATTCCGGGTTAATGGCTTGTTGGTGAGGATATGCGAACGAGAAGGCATCATATACCGGGGCAGACGTGATGCGACAGCTGTCGTAATATCTTCCAGGGATATTTCCTCTTTTAGCAAAATAAAAGCAACCAGTTCCATCTGGCTGAACTGATTTGCAACAGGTAATATCAATACATCTTTTACCGCCGTATGCTGGAGGAATGCCATCATCACTTCACCTATCTCCACCCGGTATCCACGTATACTCACCTGATTATCTTTTCTCCCGGCATATACCAGGTCTTTGTTCTCCAGTCTTTTCCCCATATCGCCAGAACGATACAACCGCTGTCCGAATAGTACAGGAAAACGCGCTTCGGTGAGCGTGGGGTTATTCACATATCCTGCTGCCACACCTGCTCCACCGATGTACAGTTCACCGGTTACGCCTGGTGGCAGCAACTGCTGATCTTCATTCAGTACAAATACTTTCACCGGCTGCAACGGCTGGCCTATGTTACTAAGCGGGCTGACGATATCCTCCTGCTGTAACCGTTTGAAGGTGACATGCACGGTCGTCTCCGTGATGCCATACATGTTGATCAACTGTATATGCGGGAAAGCAGTAGCCCATGCTTTCAGGCTACCGGGTTTCAATTCTTCTCCACCAAAGATCACATAACGCAGGAACAATACCGGAGGTACTTTCATTTCCAGTATCGTGTGCATCAGGAGAGAAAATACACCAGGTGTCTGGCTCAATACGGTTACCTGCTCCTTGGTCATCAAACGGATGAACTCTGCAGTATTATAAAAAACATTCTGAGGAACAATCACAACTTTGCCGCCATAAAACAAAGCACCGAATATCTCCCATACAGAAAAGTCGAAATTATAATTATGAAAGAGGGTCCAGCAGTCCTGTTCATCAAAGTCAAAAGGAAATCCTTCATTGAAGAAAAGTTGAATCACATTGGCGTGGCTGATCTTCACGCCTTTAGGCTGACCGGTGGTACCTGAAGTATAGATAATATAACAAGTATCGGCTGGCACAACAGACACATCAGGGTTGCCAGCAGGGCTATCGGAAACCTGCTCGAATACATCGGGGACCATCAGAACCTGTATATCAGCAGGCAACTCCTGCTGCAAACCACTATCGGATATTACCAGTTTTACGCCGGCATCCCGTAGTATCAATGCCCTACGTTCTGCAGGATCATCAGGATTCAACGGTACATAGGCAGCCCCTGATTTTAGTACACCCAATATTGCCGGGATCATCCAGGCTGTACGCCCCAGCAACAGTCCCACCGGTTGTTGCGCTCGTACCTCCTGGTGTTGCAACAGCTGATGAGCGACGATATTAGCCAGACGGTTCAGTTCTTCATAGGTCTGTGTCTTTCCATCAATACTTACAGCCGTATTAAAGGGGAATTTACCGACGATCTGTTCAAAATGACTGACGATCGTTTCTTCCTCTTTATATATTTTACCTTTCCCTCCTGCCTCGGTTAACAGCGTTTCCTGTAATGCTGCAGGCAGGAAGCCAATACTACCGCACTCCTGCATAAGATCTTTCAGCCCCTCCTCCAGCAAGAGGGTATAGCTTTCTCCGATCAACCGCACCAGGGCTTCTGTAAAAGCATCTTCCCTATACACTAGTTCAAAAGCATGCGCGGATTTATCTATACGAATAGCCAACGTGGCAGCAAACGACGGCACTGCCTGGTGGTCCGCCACCGTAAAACCAAATTCCAATGCCGGAGCCAACGGGATGTTATTATTGGCAAATAATGTCTGCAACACTTCCAGTTCATTATCCTGGTAAAGCAGCACTTCTTCAATATCGCCTTTTACGTCCAGCAGTAATTGCCGTAAGGTTTTGCGAGTATCAGTTGCCAGGGAGAAGAACACCACACTGCCAGCTGCATGCCCCGGCTCCGGTGCGCTACTTGCAACAAGTACGCTGGCTGTACTAAAGTATTTACGTAATAACAGCCCGTAAAAAGCCAGATAAACGGCCAGCTCGGTCAGTGCATCCGCCTTACCTAATACCCGTACCGCATTAACCAATGCCGGCGATAACTCACAGTCAACAGATCGATAAACAGCGTTGGCTTCCGGACGAGCAGGAAAACAACTGTCAGCATGGGCGATCTTACTCATCCAATACTGTTGCCCGGCTTTTTGGGTGCTCTCAGACATCATGTGCATATAACTAAGGGATGTAATTGAAGATTAGGGAACTATACAAAAGGGGAAAATGATCAGATATTAAAGTCGCTGATAGATCGTCGGGCCTGCAAATGCGGGCTCATACTTAATTTCAACTCTTCGAACCTTATACAAGGCTGCTGCAGGGTCTGTGTGATTATTTCAACGAAACAATCTGCCAGCAGGCAGGCAGTTGCTTCTTCGAAAAGAGCAGTATTATATTCCAGGGTAATCGCTGTCTGCCCATTATCCATGCCTGCATGAAACCATAAATCTGCTTTCGCATCTGCTAATGGTACATCATAGGAATCAATACGGAAGGGCAGTTTATCCACCGGTAGCTCCTGTAAGTCAGGATGCCAGGTGAAGCCTACGCGATAGGGAACTAACGCAGTCGTTTCCTGTTGCCCTATCTGCTGCTGTAATATTTTATCAAGCGGGAAATACTGGTGACGGAAAGTTGCCACCATATCTGCTTTCACTAATTCCAGCAATTGGTCAAACCGATCGCAGCTGCTAAAGTCAGTACGTAGCGGTAGCATGTTAACAAAGAATCCGATAATACATTTCCAGGCAGTATGGTCTCTTCCGGTAAAAGGCACACCAATCACGATATCCTGCTGACCGGTATACCTGTAGAGCAATATATTGAGACAGGCAAAAAAATGCTGGAATCCGGTCACGCCCGCTCCCATCTCCTTTATACGGAAAGGCAGGTCATCATGGATGATCCGGTGTATTTTCTTCCCATCATATGTTGGCAAAGCGGTGGCTTGAAAATCTGTCCTTAACTGCAAAGCTCCCCGGTATCCCCGAAAACGGGCTTGCCAATATGCTGCAGCTGTATCATCATTACGTTGTGATTCCCAGTGTACAAAATCCCGGTACTGCAATTGTCTTTCCGTTACTGGCAGATCTTCCAGGTATTGTGCTACCAGGTCGTGTAACAGTACTTCACAGGATAATCCATCTACAATCAGGTGATGTAAAGTGATCAGCAACAGATGAGAGGTAGCTTCCAGCGTAATGAGTTTTGCGCGGCACAGGGGTCCTGCCAAGAGCGTAAATGGTGTCGATGCCTCCCTGGCTGTCTCCTCCCGGATAAAAGCCGCCCTTTCCTCTTCGCTGCTATAATACATCTCCTCCAGCAAGAGCTGGCAACTACTCCTCTCCACAGGCCACACCTGTTGTTGTACCTGGTCATCATTACTTACAAACACAGTTCGCAGGCTTTCATGCTGTTGTACTACTTTATCGAAGGCCTGCTGTAACCGATTACTGTCTACAATACCGTCCAGGTTGAAAGCCAGCGGTACCAGGAAAGCTGTGCCGGTCATATCAAGCTGGCTGGCTGCCCAAAGACGCTGTTGCGCATATGATAGCGGGAAGGCCTCCTCCGTAGCCGGCAACACCTGTTCCGGCACAGAGACAGTAAGAGATGCCGGCATTACAGCAGCCAACATAGCTACCGTAGGATGAGCAAATATCAACGCGAGATCAATCTCCACACTTAACCGCCGGGCTATCGCGGCTACAATATTGATAGCTGTAAGTGAATGACCTCCCAGTTCAAAAAAGTTATCCCGGACGGACAATCCGTTATTGTTAAATATCTGTCTCCATATTTCAAGTAGTGTAGCTTCTGTCGATGACACAGGCGCCGTATCATCGGTCTGCATGGTGGTAAAAACCGGCAGCGGAAGTGTCGAATAATCAACTTTCCCATTTGGCGTAAGCGGCAGTTGCTCCAGGTATATAAAATGCGCAGGAATCATATAAGCGGGCAACCATTGCCGGAGATAAGCACTATATACGCTGGTCTGATCCCCTGCAGGAGAAACAATATAGGCCACCAGGCTGATCTCACCACTACTGCCGGGGAAAGGCCTCACCACACAGGTGTGGATATCAGGATGCCTTTGCAGGGATTGCTCTATTTCTCCCAAGGTAATACGCTTCCCTCTTATCTTCAGCTGATCATCCTTTCTGCCATCGAATATGATATTACCATCCTCCTGCCAGTATCCCCTGTCACCTGTGAGATACAAACGCTGACCAGGATAATAAGGGTCCGGTACAAAATGCCGTTCATTCAATGCCGGTTCATCCAGGTAACCATTCGTGATATAAGGGCCACCGATCGCAATCTCCCCTGTCATGCCGACTGGTAACAACCGCTGGCCATCATCCAGTATATATACGCGGTGATGAGGTAATGGCCTTCCTATAGGAATATGTTCCATCCCCTCCCTATAGTCCTGAAGGGAATAGGCAGTAGCCACTACAGCTGCCTCTGCCGGACCATAGTTATTGTAAGCCCGTAGATTGCGATTGTAGTACTTTAATTTATCTCCACCGGTCAGGAAGAGCGTATCAGACAATCCTTGGTTATCTTCCTGACGACATAACACCTCGAACACCGGTGTGGGCAGGAAACAATGCGAAATCTTTTTATCCACCAGGAAACGCTGCAATGCCGGTATATTCATGCGTATCCTCTCATCCGGTATAAATAACTTTCCACCGGCTAGTAAGACTGGCCAAAGCTCCCATACACCGGCATCAAATCCAATACCCGCGTAGAGTACAGCTTTAGTATGTTCATCCATACCGAAGGTGTTACTGCTCCAGCTGCATAGTTTCAGCAAGGCTGCATCTGTCACCGGTACCCCTTTGGGTTGACCGGAAGAACCAGAAGTATAAATAACGTAGGTAATACTTTCCGGTTGGCGATCAACTGGTGTTAGCCGGCCCTCGTAAAGTGCAGCTTCTTCCAGTTGTACTTGCCTTACAGCAGGAAGCGCTCCGGTAGAATAGGCAGTAGCCTCATCCATCAGCAATAATGCTGCGCCGGAACGATGAAATACAGTCCGGATCCTTTCTTCCGGATAATCCGGATCGATAGGCAGATATGCCGCACCTGTTCGGATAATAGCCAGTAATGCGGCTACATACAGGAATGACTTCCCCGTCATAACACCAACGATATCCCCTGGCTTCACCTCGTATTGTTCCTGGAGGCAAGCGGCTATCCGCGTAGCCTGATCATGAAGCATCTGGTACGTATACTGCTTAAATCCGGATACCAGTGCCTGCGCACCTGCATGCTTATTCAATGTCTGCATCCATGCTTCCACAAGTGTACCTGATGGAGCGGATATATCCGGTGTATTAAACACTTCCAGTATTTGCTGTTGTTCTCCGGACGTTAGTATACCAAGTGTGTTAACCTGCTGTGCCGGATCGGCGATGATCTGTGCTACCAGATGATCAAAATGCAGTAGTAAACGTGCCATCCTTTCTGACGAGAAGATGCCTGTATTGTAAGCGAGTGTTAGTAATAATCCTTCTGACGATGCTTCGAAATGGAACGCAAGGTCAAACTTACTGGTGTCACTTTCCAGTGGTACAAGGTCTATATGCAGGCCGCCGGTAGCACAAGCTGCAACTGTATGCTGTAAATCTTCATAAGAGATCACTACGTCAAACAGCGGTAGCCGGCCGGGTTGCGCCTGTATCTGCAATTCGTCCATTACCCTGTCTACCGGATACCAAGCATGTTCCATTCCTTCCAACACGGTGTGGTTTACATCTTGCAACAAGGTGGTGAATGGCGCAATGCCTGATAGTTTGGTGCGGAATGGCAGCGTATTAAGAAACAGGCCGATAAGTTGCTCCATGTCGCTGTTAGTACGATCAGATACTACACCGCCGACTACCAGGTCCGTCTGACCGGAATATTTATGCAATAGCACTTTCACCAATGTCATCAGGAGAGCGAACTGACTACAATGTTGCTGACGGGCCAGCAGCCGTAAAGCCTCCCAGCTTTGCGCACTAAAAACATGCTGCTGTTTTGTACCTGCGAAAGAACGACGGACAGGTCTGGAGAAATCAACTGGTATTTCGAGAAGTGGCAATTGCCCATCTAATTGCCTTAGCCAATACGCATGCCCCGATGTATCTCCCGTAGCTATCTTTTGTGCCAGGTGGTATGCATAATCTTTGTAAGTCGTTGTCGTTATTTTGTCTGTTACTCCCTGATTATATCTCTGCTGCCATTCATCCAGTAACAAAGCACAGGAATCTGCATCTCCGATAATATGATGCAGGTTAATCAGCAGGAAATAAGTATGGGACTCCGTACGTATCAATCTGCTATTAAACAATGGTGCTGTTGTCAGGTCGAAGCGGGTATCAAATAGCTCCCGGGTCAGTTTTTCCCTGGTGGCGTCCTTTTCCGGCAGCAAATGCAGATCGTGAAAGTCCAGTGGACATTTAACCTGTTCCATGCTCAATATCTGCTGTACAGGAGTACCATCCACACGGACAATAGCCGTTCTCAATATCTCCTGATCTCGCATCAGTGCTATCAGGGCGGCCAACAGGCGGTCATAATCCAGTTCACCGCTAATCTTCGCCATCAACGGCATATTGTAAGCAGTTCCCGTATTATTAAGCTGTTCCATTAACCATAGCCGGTGTTGTTCCGGCGTAACCGGGTAAAATTCCTGCCTTGGCGCTGCAGGTAACCGCTGTGGTGCCCCGATACCATCCTCTTGCAGCAATGCGGCCAATGCTTCGATGGTGGGATTTTTAAATACATTGATCAGTTCCAGTTTCTGCCCGAAGGATTGATAGATGGAGGATACCAGGCGGGTAGCTTTGAGCGAATGACCGCCTAGTTCGAAAAAGTTGTCTAACACCCCTACTGTCGTTACTCCAAGTATGTCTTTCCACAATACTGTTAACCTGGATTCTTTTTCATTCCTGGGAGCAACAAAACGTGTTACCAGTTCACTCTCAGGTGGCTCCGGTAATGCAGCCCTGTCCACCTTTCCATTCGGCATCAGCGGCAATACTTCCAGCTGTATGAAACGTGGCACCATATAGCCCGGCAAAGTACCGGAGATATATTCCTTTAATTCCTGGATACTTCCTCCCAGCAATACCACATATGCAAGCAGTACAAACTGTCCTCTGCCATCCTCCTTCACTACTACTACTGCGTCTTTTGTATGACGGTAAGAGAAGATCACGGTTTCTACTTCTCCCGGCTCTACGCGGAATCCCCGAATCTTAATCTGACCATCTTTACGGCCTTTTATTTCAATATTCCCGTCTGCCAGGCGACGCCCGATGTCGCCGGAACAGTACAGCCGATGACTATTTTTGGAATATAACGGATGATCGAATAACCGGGCCGCTGTCAGTGCTGCATTATTCAGGTACCCTTTTACTTCATAACTACCCGAAATACATACCTCGCCCCATGTACCCACCGGTACAATGTTCTTCGATTCATCCAGGATATAGATGGCCGTGTTGCCGACCGGCTTACCCGCAGGAGGAACGGCTTTATCATCCAGCGTATTAACATCCATTGTATAATAACTCACCACATGCATTTCAGATGAGCCATAGTGGTTATGCAACTTTATGTGAGGATACTTCGTCAGGAATCTGCGTAATCCCGTGGTGATCTTCAGTTGTTCACCCGCTGTAATGATATGCCGGAGGGAAAAATGGTGACTATGCAATGCGCTGTCCGGTTCATTGAACAAGAAATTGAGATAGGAGAACGGTAGATATAATACTTCAATAGCATGTTGTGACAGGAAACCCGCCAGGTATTCAATATCCTGCCTTTCTACTTCGCCAATGAGATGCAGCAACCCTCCACTACAGAGCGTGCTGAATATTTCCTGGAAGGATACACAGAAATTAACGGAAGTGAACTGTAAACAGGATAGCCCCGGATCAATACCGCTGTCTTGTAATTGCCAGATAATAAGGTTTGCCAGCAGGCCATGTGAAAGTACTGCTCCGTTGGGAGTACCTGTGGAGCCGGAAGTATAAATAATATACAGAGATGACTCGGGATCAATATCTGGTGTCGGATTGCTATCCGGAGCAGTATGACAATGTGCCATCGCCTCCTCAACAAGAATAATTTTCCCATCATACCCTTGCTCCAGCATCATTTCCTGCCTATCGGCAAACAAGATGCTTACCCCGCTATCCTGTATCATATAACGGATCCTTTCTACCGGATATCCAGGATCTATCGCTACGTAGGCTGCTCCTGTCTTTACAATGGCGATCAGGGTAATGATCATATTCACAGAGCGCTCCAGTGCCAATCCGATAATATCTCCCGGACGGACACCTTCTTTATCGATCAGGTGATGTGCCAGCCGGTTAGCCTGTTCATTCAGCACACGGTAGCTAACGGATACCTTGCCGAAACGCACAGCCTCCCTATCGGCATACTGCAGGGCAGCTACTTCAAAGAGGTCAATGATATTTTGCGCACCATAGTCCTTATAGGTATCATTAAACGTTTGTACAAGCTGTTGCTCCTCTTCAGGCCTCACTACATTCAGCTGCCGCAATGCTAAGTTTGGCAACAGGCAGATTTTTTCACACAGATGGCGGAAATTATTCGCCATACGTGCCGCAGTTGCTTCTTCGAAAAGATCACTGTTATATTCGAGCGATACGACCACATCCGTAATACCCTGCTGAATAAAGAAAATAAGGTCGAATTTGCTCATATTGAAATCATCAGCCTGCTCATATTCATATGACACCGTATCGGTCAGCTCCAGATCGTCTTCTGTCAGGTCAGTATTATTGTAGGCAACCATCACGTTAAAAAGTGGTGACTGACTGAGATTACGCTCCATGTCCAGTTTTTCCACCAGCATATCAAAAGGATAATCCTGATGTTCATAACTTTCCAGCAGTTCTTTTTTCACCTGTTGCAGGAAGTCTGGAAACTTATCATCCGGTTGCAGTAATAAACGGAATATGATAGTATTGACCATAAAGCCGATAGTACCGTGTAACTCTTCTCTTTTTCTGGCGGCAATGGGCAATCCGAGTATAATATCCTGTTGTCCGGTGTATTTGTACAAGAAGATATTGACAATACTCATCAACGTCATATACAACGTAGCCTGCTGTTCACTGCTGATCCTGTTTAACGATTCCGTTACAGTAGTGCCTAACGAAAAGGTGATTCGTTTTCCATTGAAAGTCTGTACAGACTGACGGGAAAAATCAGCCGGCAATACGATCCCATTGGGTTTATCCTTCAGTTTGTCAAGCCAGTAATGTTCCTGATCAGAGAAATGTCCGGCTTCGATAAGTGCATTATGCCAATGGGAATAGTCTTTGTATTGTACCGGTATTGCTGGCAGGACTGGTGTAAGTCCGCTATGCAATGAGTTGTATATTGTTATAAGCTCATTGCCTAATATGCCCTGTGACCAACCATCACTGATAATGTGATGTATAACAACGATCAGCAGATATTCTGTTTCTTTCATTTTCAGCAGATGAAATTGGAAGAGTGGCCCTCTTTCAATATCAAACGGGCTTTCCGCATCCTGTTCAAATAAATGCGCTGCCTGCTGCTGACGTTCAGCTTCATCGAGTCCGGTAAGATCTTCAAACAGGATCGGAGCGGGCATATCAACACGTATCTGCTGATAGGGAATTCCATTTACCGAAATAAAGACCGTGCGAAGGCTTTCATGTCTGTTCATCAGCAGGGTGATGGCTGCTTCCATCACCGCTGGTTGTAAGGCGCCCCGTATTACTGCTGCATAGGGCATATTATAGGCTGCATTATCTTCCTTGAACTGACAGAGCACCCATATCCTCCTTTGTGCGTGGGAGAGCGCATAGTAGTCTTGAGTAGGAGCCGTGGTAATGGCGGGCAGTGCCTTGCCTGTATCCGCTTCCCGAATATGGGCAGCCAGCTGGCCAATGGTGGGATATTCAAAGATATCTTTCAGCCGGATTGTTGTACCCATTTCACTTTGGATGGCCGTCATCAGGCGGGTAGCTTTAAGTGAATGCCCTCCTATTTCAAAGAAATTATCTCCGGTGCCAATCTCAGCGATCCCCAGCAGTCGTTGCCAGATGTCTGTCAGCTGCTGTTCTGTTTTTGTAGCGGGAGCAACATACACCTTCCGGGAGAAGAAATGTTCTTTCCGCGGGTCAGGCAACTGCTTCCTGTTGATCTTGCCATTGATATCCAGTGCCAGTAAGGGTACCTCCACAAAGGTGGCAGGTATCATGAATCCGGGCAGGTGCCGCTCCAGGAACTGGCGAAGTGCAGTCCTTTCAACAGGAGCGTTTGTCGTATAATAGGTTACCAGGTAATTATCAGCACCCGTGTCCTTCAGACCAGTAGTAAACACTTGCTGTACACCCGGAAAACGTATGAGATGCTGATCGATCTCCACCGGATCAATACGATACCCTCTGATCTTTATCTGGTCATCCAGGCGGCCCTGGAAAATAATCTCCCCATCTGGCAGCCTTACCCCTTTGTCGCCGGTGCGATACAACCGTTGAGTCAAAGATGGTAATCCATTAATGTATCGGCCTGCTGCATCTTCTTCCTGTACATACCCCATGGCTAGTCCTGTCCCACCTATACAAATCTCTCCGCTGATGCCGGCGGGTTGTGGCTCCTTACGGTCATTGAGTATGTACACCTCATATCCTGATAGTGGCTTTCCTATGGGAGGTGTGTTAAACAGCAAGGTCTGTTCGGTAACGCGGTGCACGGTTGCATTGATAGTGATCTCTGTTGGGCCATATGTATTATATATATTTTTCCCGGTAAAACAGGATAGTAGTGACTGGGCCAGTCTACGGCTCATTGCTTCTCCACCGCTGGATATACAGCATAGGGACGACAGCTGTGCAGCCGGTATATGATGCAATAGCTCCTCCCAGACAGCCGGCGCAGTATGCATAGCGTGTATCCCATGTGCACTGATATATTTACCCAAACCCGGGATATCACGGCTGTCTTCTATCAGGTGCAGTGTAGCACCGATACTGAGCGGAACAAGTATATTTTTGAGCGAAGCATCAAAAGAAAGAGGAGAAAGCAACAGGTATTGCCAGTCTGCCTGATGCACCATTGCTTCCTTCAGTGCAGCAATCAGCTGTGCAAGACTGACATGGGAAATGATCACACCTTTCGGTCTTCCTGTTGACCCGGAAGTATAAATGATATAAGCTGCTTGATGACTTGCTACGGCAGGAAGCTGTCCACTCACCACCCGGTTAAGGCAGGAAGCTGTTGCGTGAAGATGCAGGCAATCATAAGTATCTGCCCATGTAATAGCTGGTTGGGTAGTAAGTATAAGATTTATGCCTGCATCTTTGATCATCCACAACTGACGTTCGGCGGGATAATGCTGATCTATGGGAACATATACGGCGCCGGCCTTCCATATTCCCAGCATAGCTACTACACTCCAGACAGTTCTTCCAGCCAGTACAGCAACGCGTTCGCCGGCAGTGACCTGCTTTTCATACAGCAGGTAATCTGCCAGACTCTCCGCAGCAGTCTCGAGCCATTTATAACTATAGGTATCTGTTCCTGCCACCAATGCGGTCGCTGCTGGTGTGAGCCGGGACTGTATGCGGATGACGTCGGCCATCGTTCCAGCATCCGTAGACCACAGCGGTGTTGCTACGACCTGGCGTGGTACGGGCAGGCATAATTCCTGTAATGCGACTTGAGGATTGGATAATACCTGCTCCAGCAAAGACATATACCCCTCTGCCACAGCAGTTATATAGGCGGTGTCATATACCAGCTCATTGAATTCAAACTTAATGGTAACCGAACTGGCATCCGGCATGATTACAATACTGAAATCATAATGTGTGTAATCATAAAATGCCACATTACTGATCACAAATCCTTCATCGCGGGTCTCTGTCGCCGTTTCAAGTTCTTTTGCCAATGGGTAGTTCTCAAAAATGAGCACATGATCGATCAGTGACGTGTCAGCACCTGCTATCGCTTGTATCTCTGCCAGAGAATCATGCTGATGTAGCAGAAGATCACGGGTGTGTTGCTGTATACGCGCCATGACGCTCGCAAAGGAGTCCGTATCTGTCGTACTGACACGAAGCGGAATAGTATTGATAAAGAGACCAATCATTTGATCGACTCCTTCCAGGTTTTCCGGCCGACCTGAAGTGATGATGCCGAATATAGCATCGTGGGCACCGTTCATTTTACCCAATAAAATGCCCCAGAGTGTCTGCATAAAGACATTCAGTGTTACCTGCTGCCGTCTCACCAGTTGTTGCAACTGCGATACCTGTTCCGCTGGCAGATCTACGCTGATCTCCCTGTGCCGCATACCCTTCTGTTCATTCAGCAGGTATCTGGGAATACCGGTGGGTTTGTTGCACCCTTCCAGGTACTTTTTCCAGAAGCCTGTATCTGCTACAGCCTGATGTTGACGCAACCATTTTATATAATGGCTGTAAGGTTTCGGCGGAGATAGCTTTACCTGCTGATTACTATATAGTGCGAAATAAAT
This sequence comes from Chitinophaga pendula, assembly GCF_020386615.1. Taxonomy (NCBI): domain Bacteria; kingdom Pseudomonadati; phylum Bacteroidota; class Chitinophagia; order Chitinophagales; family Chitinophagaceae; genus Chitinophaga; species Chitinophaga pendula. The sequence goes on along the minus strand of NZ_CP077769.1, from coordinate 7,607,556 downwards.
ATGTTCGAGTTCGTTAGACAGTATTTCCACACACCATCCATCCATCAGGATATGATGAAAGGTCCATAAGAAACGGAATTCCTCCTTCTCTTCCTGGCACACTGTCAGCCTTAACAAGCTATCTCTGGTCAGATGAAAGCCTTTTTCCCGGTCTGCCTTCAGACATGCATCAATATGAACGGGCCGGGCAGACGGAAGTTCACCACGCAGGTCTTCATATCTGAAATCGATCTGGCGCTCTGCCATGACTACCTGCAATGGCTGTTTCACCTTTTCAAATACAATGGCCGTACGCAAGGCTTCATGACGCATAAACAGCACATCCAGGCTTTGTTTCAATATCTGCACATCCAGTTTTCCCCGCAGGGTGTACCATGTTTGTACAATATAACTGCCAGACGACTGATACAGGGTATGAAAAAGTATACCTTCTTGCAGTGGGGTCAGCTCATATATATTTTGAATCTTCTTATTCGGACTTGCAACATTATTCATAACAGGGACTATTAAGATAGATTGGGGATATCTTTTATCGGCTCGCATTTACATGTGCAACAAGATGCTGCAATGTCTCCAGTTCATCATGCAGCTGATGCTGTATGAAATATTGTTTTACCTGTTCAATGTTTGTTTCATTGACAAAGTTTTCCGTGATGGAAATACCCGGCCGGGCGTTATATACCTGGTGCCAGTAACCACTGGGAGTAAATACAATATCACCCGGCCCCTGTATACAATAAATGGGTTCGGCGGCAGCCAGTAAGGGGAAACGCTCGAAGTCAGGATGAAAAGCATCGACCTCACCATTATATACACAGCTACTTTGTTCAGCAGGAAAGAACAACCAATGTTTCTGACCGGATATAACGGCATTCCACGCACTGGTATCCATTGTATCCAGGTGCATACGGGAACCTGACCCGGCAGGACCTATATAAAACCAGCGGAGTGCTGGTTTCTCTGCAGGGTCCATATGCTCCAGCCAGCTGGAGAAGTAAGAAGGCACGTCGTAGTCTTGCAATAGTTCCGGACAATCCTCTTCAAACACCCAATCTTTCAGATAATAAGGATTCTCTTCTCCGGGATCCTGCATATACCGGAAGTAATCCTGTAACATCATCACCTTCGCTTCACTATTGTCTGTTCTGACCACCCGTACCCATAAATCCGGATATCGGGTGCTGAACACTTCCGGGGTCCATGCCGTCATTGCTTTCCAATGATTGGCTACATTTTTTATCAGCACAGGCCGGGCCGGAAAACCATAGTTATTATTGAATGTATGGCTGTCAGGTGCTACACAGATATCCATCGGTAATATTTTATTAAATCCTAGTTCCATCGGTGGAGTATTTAAATCATAGCAATACGGTTACGATATAGAAAGATTTCAGCCCAGCTGGCTGCCAATCTCATCCAGGTCATCTGCTGAGAGACCAGCAAAGTCAAAGTCATGCCGTGTGTAGGATGTTTCCTGCCGGTTGCAGCAATAATTAGTCAGTACTATCAGGCTCTCCCGGAAATTATCGATCAGTTGCCGTACTGTATCTGTCTTGTATTGGGTTCGTGCATAGGTGAGTAATACAGATAATACGCCATTACTGACATAGGCTTCGAATTCAAATTCATGTATACGCGGGCGGGAGGGGCTGACAGCTACGCCATCAAAAGGCATTACTTCGAAATCAAGAGAAACACTCTGTTCATCATGGTGACCGAGGTAATTGAAGATGATGCGAGGCTGTATATGCAGTGCATTATCGGCCTCTTCAGTAGCTGGCCTAAGATACCGGAGCTGTCCATAAGCCAATTGTCTGTGACTCCCTTCCCTTAATTGTTCTTTGACCGTCTTGATATAATCTGCCGGGTCGTTACTGGCAGCAGCTGGTAATAACAATGGACAAAGGCTTGTGAACCATCCTACGGTGCGGCTTAAATCCAGTGCGCCCTCTCCTTGTCCTCTGCCATGTGATTCGCGGTCCAGCCAATATGCATCGACCTGGAAAGTTTGATGAACAGTCCTGCCCAATGCGCAAATAAGCAGATCCTCCATACGGGTATTGAATGCTGTATTCGCCTGCGTCAGCAACATCCCTGTAATCTCTCCATCCAGCTGAATCTCCAGGGTATCCGAGTCGTGTTCCGTCGCTGCAACGGAATAATCCGGCTTCCAGGATGCTGTCGTTAGCTGTTGCTGTTGTTCCCAATAGTACCGATGTTGCAGCGCCTCTTGTCGCGCCCCTGTTATAAGGCTCTCTGCCCATTCCCTGTATGCATTTGTCTTCAGCGGCAGCTGTAATAGTTCCTTTTTCCCGTACTGCAGGAGCAGCGTGTTGATATCCTCCAGCAATATGGTCCAGGAGATCTCATCTACTACCAGGTGATGTATACATACCAGTAACTGATCTGTGGTATCCTGCCGGAATAAAACCAGCCGGAGCAATGGGGCGCAGGTGAGGTCCATCGTCATTTGTACCTCTTGTGCAATCTGCCTGGTCTTCACTTCCGCATCAGGGACACCGCGCATATCGACTATACGTAACGGTATCTCCGGTACATGATCATGCACGAATTGTATGACCTGCTGCTGTTCTTCATGAAAGGAAACCCGCAGCATATCATGATGCCGGACTATCTTATTAAATACCGCTTCCAGTGCCGCTTCCTCAAATCGCTTGTCCCGGTGCAACATATAGCACTGGTTATAGTGATGTCTTTCAGGAAAAACGTGTTCAAAAAATGCATGTTGTATAGGCAACAGCGGTACAGGGCCTTGCTCCACCAACTGAGCTATCTGCCTGGAATCTGCTGATATGCAGGCTGCCTGCGCTTCAATGGAAGGGCAGGATAATATATCTGCTACCGAAAGCCGGTATCCCTGTTGGAATAATTTCCCTGAAATGCGGATAGCTTTAATGGAATCTCCTCCCAGCTCAAAAAAATTATCATTTATGCCGGCAGGAGTCCCTAACATTTCTGACCATGCTTCTACCAATAATCGTTGAAGTTCATTGGCGGGCGCACGATAGGCCGCTTTTTCCGGAGCACGGCGTTCTATGGTATCCAATGCAGAATAATCCACCTTCCCGTTATCGGTAACGGGTATCGTTTCTATAAAGTAAATGCGGGCAGGTATCATATATTCAGGCAAATACCGACGGCACCAATCCCGTATCGCCTGTTCTCCCAGCTGTTCACTTCCTTCGTTTGCAGGTACAATAAATGCCTCGAGTGCCTTATCCTCGCTGGCGTCGACGATGATCCGCAATACCAGGTCTTTGACCTGTGGATGACTCCGTAACCGGTATTGTATCTCGTTCAATTCGATACGGATACCATTTATTTTTACCTGTCCGTCACGGCGTCCCAGCAGCTGCAACTCTCCATCTGCATTCCAGTATCCAGTATCTCCACTTCGATAGATATACTCTCCCGGATGAAAAGGAGATGATATAAATTTCCCGGCTGTCATTACCGCTTCATTCAGGTATCCTTTTGCCAGTACTCCGCCACCTATGTATATCTCTCCTATATAGCCTTGTGGTAACGGCATTAACCTGTCGTCAAGTACATTAATTCTTGCATGCCTTATTGGTACTCCTACAGACCCGACAGCAACAAGACCATCTACTTTTTTGACCATACAACCTACTGTTGCTTCAGTAGGGCCATATTCATCATAGATGTGTATGCCGGCATGCAATGATTGCAGCAATGCAATATCACTGGCCAACAACGGTTCTCCTCCGCTGATGATGATACGTACCGCTGTAGTAGTTACAGACAACACATTCAGTAATCTTATGTGTGTCGGTGTTAATTTCACCACATCTACCTGCGGATCACTGAATACAGCTGACAATACAGTTCCTCCCGAGGAGGGGAAGATACACACCATATCACCACGTAAGAGGGTAGTAAAAATAGAGGTAAGGGTAAGGTCAAATGCTATAGTAGTGAAAAAGGCAAAATTGTTACGTTCTTCTGGTGTGAAGTAATGATCATTTGCCCATAACAGATAGTTCATGAAACTTTGCATACGGACTTCTACCCCTTTAGGCACACCCGTAGAGCCGGAAGTGAATATTACATATGCAATATCTTCCGGATGATGTATTACCGGTTGAAAGGTAGCAGCGGGTGCCTCCAGTTCCAGATCTACAGCTATCCATGCTACCCGTTCCAGCGGAGGCATATCCAGCAGGGCAAAGGATTCGAACATGACAGCACTTATCTCCGCCAGTTGCAGTATGAACTGCTTTCTGTCTACCGGCAAATTGTTATCTACCGGGACGAAAACAGCACCCGCTTTCAATATAGCCAGTAAACTCGCCAACGTATAATGAGAATTTCTGAGGGTAAAAGCAACACGGTCGCCAGGTCCTATCCCTTGTTGTTGCAAAACCGCAGCCAGTGTTGTAGATGCCTGATCTAACCACTGATAGGTATAAGTACTCCCTTCAAAAGAGATCGCATGCTTGCTGCTGTATCTTACTGCAATCTCGTTGAACAGCGAAGAAAAATCTGCTGACACAACTGCTAACGGTAATGTATTACCAGATACTTTGTTCAGCCACTGCTGCTCTTCTTTATCCAGGAATACAATATCTCCCAGCGAGGCGGCCGTATCTTTCATAACAGCTGACAGCAGGTTATCAAAGTGTCCTAACATCATACATATGCGCTGTTCACGATACAATGCAGTGTTATAATTGATCTTGACATGTAACCCGTCTGCCTCTTCTGTAAAACCCCATAAGAGGTCAAACTGGCTGGTCTGTGTTTCCGTATCATATGATGCAGTTTCCAGCATGGCAAAAGCACCGGTATCCGTTATTTCCTCCTGTGCTGCAAATTCCACCAGTATATCAAAGAAAGGGAAACGGTTACGCGGCCGCTTATGAATAGCAGGCACGTGCTCTATCAGCATATCGAATGGTACCGCCTGATGTTCCAGCACTTCCAGCAATTGTTGCCGGCAATGCGTAACAGCGGAGAGAAATCCCGCCTGCATGTCTAGTTCCAGATGCAATGGAAGCAGGTTGACAAAAAAACCTATCTGTTCTTCTAAACCCGGGTAATTGCGGCCGTTGACGCTGATACCGATCGCTGTCTTTGATTCTCCGGTATATCTGGCCAGCAGCACATTTACCATCGTAAGTAAGGCGGCATAGGTAGTAGCACCGTTCTTACTACACCAGTTCTTTAACAGCTTATAGCGGTCAGCAGATATATGGAGGAATATATCCTGCCCATTGAAAGTTCTTTCTGGCTGACGCGGATAATCTACCGGGAACTCGGGTGCAGCGGGTGCGGCTGCCAGTCGCGGACGCCAGAAAGCCAGGTGCTCTGCCATGTACACATGATGTACAGGCGCATTTTCCCAGCAGGCATAATCCTTATACTGCAATGGTAATGAAGGCAACGGCCAGGGTGCTGCTTTTACAGCAGCATCGTAACATGCCAGCAATTCATTGGTAAAGTTCTGCATAGACCAGAGATCTGATATGATATGGTGCATGGTCAGCTGTAACACATAACGTACTGGTTCCAGCTTAATAAGCTGTAATCGGAACAATGGCCCTTCCTCCAGCTGAAAAGGTAATGCTGCTGCCATATCCAGCAACTCACGTAACGACTTTTCTTTATCCGGCTCTGCACTGATATCCTTCAGTTCATATCTCATAGGCCGTTCAGCAGCGGACGAAATATATTGCCGGGGTGCTCCATCTTCGGTGATGAAGGAAGTACGCAGCGACTCATGTCTATCGTAGATATGCTGCAACGCATGTTGGAAAGCCACTTCATCCAGCTCCCCCTTGATCTCTACAGCATCAGAAAGACAATAAGCACTACTTTGTACGGCTTGCTCAAACAACCACAAGCGTTTTTGTGCATAGGAAAGCGGGTAGTTTGCTGCTACCGGAGCAGGTAATATCTCATACGCAGCAGCAGGAGAAGCCAACCATTCCAACAGCTCCTGTTTGCGCATCCGCACTTCTTCCAGCAGCACTGCAGGCAATGCAGTCGGTGTCTGCATATGCAACTTAATGTTACCTGCGGCTAACTCTAATTTCGCGCCGGCACTTCTCAGCCGGTATATCAGGTCTGTTAAACTCATATCAGTATAGTATTAGCATGATCATCCGCGAGTGCAGCATCCTGCTGGTTACGCTGTTGTTCCCGTATATAATCTGCTAGTTCTGCTATTGTGGGATAAGTAAAAATGGTCTTGATAGAAGTGGATATCTTAAACTGCTGGGCTATCTGCATCATAAGCCGGGTAGCTTTCAGTGATTGTCCTCCCAGCAAGAAGAAATTGTCGTGGATGCCGATATCCGATTTTTTCAGTAATTCTTGCCAGATGAGCTGCAAACCCATTTCCGTATCATTTCCTGGCATTACTTTTTGTTGCTGCTGATCCGCTATTATCATCTCTGCCAGTTGTTTACGGTCCGCTTTCCCATTATTATTGACCGGCAGGCGATCCAGTTGTACAAATACTTCCGGGATCATATAATAGGGCAACCGGGTATTTAACAGCCTCCTTAAAGACACCTCTTCCTGTAAGGAGGTCGATTGAAAGAAACAAACGAGGCTATCTTTATCTGTGAATTGTTTTTTTATAACGACTGCTTGTTGTATCCCCTCGAATTCCAGCAGTATATTTTCTATCTCGGTAGCTTCGACACGATATCCGTTGATCTTCAGCTGTTGATCTGCTCTTGCCAGGAATTGAATATTACCATCGGGTAGCCATTTACCCAGGTCCCCGGAACGATACCACCGTTTCCCCTCCATTTCAACAAAGCGGGCATTTGTCAGGTCGTCGTCCCCCAGGTATCCGGTGAAGACACCAGCGCCGCTGATATAGATCTCGCCGGGGATGCCAACAGCAGTATCTTCTCCACCGTTGTCCAGTATGCGTATATGAAAACCAGGAACCGGAGCTCCTGCCGGCAACGCCCGGACAGGCTGATCGGTATATAATAATGTATAGCTTGTACAAACATGCGTCTCGGAAGGACCATAATGATTATGCAAAGGAATAGGAGCATAACCCAGGAATCTGCGAAGTGTCTCGTCCAGGAAGGGCTGTTCGCCCGCTGTAATAATATGCTGTAATCGCTGCGCTGTCTGTCCGAAGGTATTGATCCAGCCGATCAGGCGTATCAGTATGGAATAAGGCATAGAAAGGATGGCGATCTGCTCCTGGCATACATAGGCGCCCAACTGCTCAATATCCGTCCGTAATGATTCATCTGCGATATGTAATACCCCCCCTGTCAGCAACGTAAACAAGGTATCCTGTAACGAAACATCGAAACCAAATGAGGTAAACTGGAGCAGAGAGAGACCTCCGTCAATACCTGCTGAAGTAAGCTGCCATTGCATCAGGTTATTTAGTGTACGATAAGATTGTACCACTCCTTTAGGCTGACCGGTAGATCCTGATGTGAAGATGATATAAGCATCCGTATCAGGAGGGGCGATTACCGGCGCAACTAATGAACGTTCATTCATATCATCACTGATCAACGATTCAGGGTTTTCAACGGGATATCCCCATTGTGCGGCCAATATAGCGGTATGTCTATCTGCAAATACTACTGCAGGGGCCGCAGTACGAACCGCATATGCCAGTCTTTCTTCCGGCCAATCAGGGTCGAGTGGTACATAACAAGCTCCAATATGAAAGATGGCCATCATCGCTGCAGCCTGCCAGACAGCTCTCTTTCGGATCACTACTACCTTATTACCTGCCTCCACTCCCTGTTGACGCAAGTAGTCTGCAATACTGTTTATAGCGGCATCCAGCTGTGCATAACTGAATACCTGTTTATTACAACATACGGCAGCTTGCGAAGCATAACGGCCAGCCGCTAATTTAAATGCTACCGGTATGTGAGGCAGGTCTGTAGCTGGTACAGCAGGCATACCAAAACGACGGATCTGTATTTGTTCCGGAGCTGATAAATAGGATATTTGTTGTATTGCTTTGCCAGGATGGGCCAGTATATCATCGATCACCTCCTTAAAGTGGCCGGCAAGTCGTATCACTGTTTCCTTTTCGAACAGTGCCGTATCAAATTCCAAATCTATTGCCAGGTAAGTATGGTAGTCGATGATTTCAAACAACAGGTCAAATTTGCTGGTAGTACCTGGGATATCGACATCTTCGGCTGTTACATCATTTAACATCGATTGTTCCGATGCTGTATGTATATAGTTGTGCAGCACCATCATCACATCGAATAGCGGGCGGTTATCCTTACCTGCCTCCTCAGATTCTCTCCATTGCTGATACGGATAATGCTGGTATTCATATAGCTCCAGTAATTTATCCCTTACCTGTTCCAGCAGCCGATGAAATGTCAATGCTCCGCTAACAGTGGTTTGCACTGGCAGCACATTAGCGATCAGTCCCAGGATGGACTCCAGTTCTAGCCGGTTACGACCCGTTGCCGGCGTGCCTACTACCAGGTGCGAACTACCTGTATACCGGAACAATAGCACATACAAAGCGCTTAGCAATACCATGAACAGGGAAGCCTGCTGTTCACGTGCCATCGCTTCCAGTCCGGTTCGTTGCTGTTCATTGAGTTTGAACCGGATGGTTTCTCCCTTAAAAGATCGCGCAGCCGGTCGCGGATGGTCTGTCGGCAGCTCCATTTCAGCTGGTAGTTGTGACAGTTCCCGTTGCCAGAATCGGCGGGCGTCGGCGGCCCCGGGTGCAGCCTCTAGTTTTCGCTGCCAGTATACGAAATCCTTATATTGGGCAGCTATTAATGGCCGGGGCATATCCTTACCGGATAGCAGCTGGTTATATTCAAGGTATAATTGTTCGATTAGCAACTGTACCGACCATCCATCCAGTATAATATGGTGTACGTTCATCACCAGCAGGAAATGTGCTGGTGCCAGCTGGAGCAGCGACAACTTTATTAGCGGCCATTGTTCCGGTGTAAAGACTTCGTTGGTCAGCAGATGAAGGCGATGCCGTACGGTAGTATCATCCACACTATCAGCAGGCAAAGCGATCACCGGCATTTCCAGGTGCACCTGATCGGCTGGCAGTATTTGCTGGTATACGATATTATCCAGTGTTACAAATATGGTTCGAAGGCTTTCATGCTGTGCAATGATCTTATTAATAGCCTGCTCTAGTAGTTTTGGTTGCAAGGGGCCGGTCAATGACACCTGTCTTGAAATATTATAGCTGCTACCCGCTTCATCCATCTGCCTGGCCAGCCAGATTTCTTCCTGTAAGGGTGATAACTCGTAAAATGCCCTTAAAGGGGCTACAGATAATGGCTGTAAAGGATCATGTTCCTGCCTTTCCAGGAATACGCTCAGTGTTTCGACGGTCGGGTACTTAAAGATATCAGCAATTCTAAGTTCCTTTTCCAGCTCCTTTCTGGTGAAAGCTGCAATTCTGGCTGCATTGAGAGAGTGTCCACCTGCATCAAAAAAATTATCTGTGATCCCGATATCTGTGGTCAGCACTTGTTGCCAGATACGTAATAGTTGCTGCTGCAAAACTGTTACCGGCATTTTTTTGGCGATATCAGGCTTTACAGCATTATCTGGTACCAGTGCTTTTAATGCTTTTCGATCTGTTTTTCCATTAGTGGTTAGCGGCAGCGATTCCAGGAATATCAGCTGATCGGGGATCATGTATTCCGGCAGCCGTTGTTTCATGAGTCGTTTGATCTCCGCCGGTTGTTGCATAGCTTTTTTTACACCAGCGAGGAATGTGCAGAGCAGCGTACTTTCATCCGCGGCCGTCACCGGCAGCGCCGCAACAGCTGTTGCCCGGGATACCTGCATCAGCACATTCTCCACTTCTTCCAACTCTATACGGTATCCACGGATCTTTACCTGCTGATCCATACGTCCCAGGAAAGCGATATTGCCATCCTCCAGCAGTCTACCGAGATCACCGGTACGATACATACGCAGTGACTGTTCCGGACGGAAAGGGTCTGTCATAAATGCCTGTAGGGTACGTTCCTCATCTTTAAAGTACCCCCTGCCCACACCTACACCGGATACACATATTTCACCTTTTACCCCCGGTGGACAGAGTTGTTGTCGGCGATCGAGAATATAGACGTGCATATTCTGTACCGGCTTTCCTACCGGTACAGGATCGTACACCTCTGCAGGATCGGCGAACAGGTGAGTAATATCGTCAGCCGCCTCCGTAGGGCCATAGGCGTTAACGACAGACAAGGAAGGCCAGCGGGAAAAACACCGTCCGAGTAAAGCGCTCTTCACTGCTTCACCGGTGACCAGCAAATGGCGAAGATGTTGTAGCCGGCTATCCTCCGGCGGCATCACATCCAGCAATAAAGAGAGCTGCGACGGCACCACCTCTAATATATCCACCCGATACTTTAATACGGCATTCAATAGTTGATCCGGGTCTAAGGTCCAGGCTGAGGGCAAAATATAAGTGGTACCTCCGCTGATCAATGCAGCAAATAGCTGCCAGATGGAAATATCAAAACAATGGGAAGCGTTCTGCGCAACCCGCGTCTCTGCATTCAATACCAGGTCGTTGACCTTGGCATAGAGATGATTAAGCATACCGGTATGCTCAATTACGGCCCCTTTGGGGACTCCAGTGGTACCCGACGTATAAATAATGTAAGCAATATCTTGAGAAGCGGGTATGTCAGTAAAGTGTGGCATTACCGGAGGATGTGCCCTGAACTGCATCAAAACCTCTTCATCCAGTACAAGTCGGCAGGAAGAGTGCTCGCGGAGCCAGGATATACGTGCTGCCGGATAGTTCACATCTGCTGGCACATATACAGCCCCGAGTTTCCAGGTAGCCAGTATTGCAATAGCCCACCATTCAGAGCGTTCCAGCAGGATCAAGATATTATCCTGTCGCTGTACCTGCCAACGGAGAGCCAGGAAAGCAGCCAACTGGCCAGCTATCTCATCTAACTGCCGATAGGTTAACTCCCTGTCCTCGCATACCAATGCTATCTTATCAGGATCATTCAATGCTACCTGGCTCACCAGCGATACGACCGTCTCTTGCTGTGGATATGCCCTGGCTGTATCATTGCGGGTGTAGATCAACTCATACTCTTCGGCAGGCGACAAACAGGATATGGCTGCTACTACCTGCTGGTGGTCATTTACCATAGCAGCCAGTACTGCCTGAAAATGACGACCTACCTGTTCCATCCAATGCTGAGGACATACGGAAGTATCATAGTAAATGGATAATTGTATACTACCATTATTAATGCTGAACTGAAAATGTACATTTTCTCTCAGCGATGTAGCTATTGCGGCATGTATTCCATCCATGCTACAGACAATATTTGGCAATTGCCGGGGAGAGCCTCCTTCCGGATACCTATCCTGTAGCAGATCTTCCAGTGGATAATCCTGATGAGTATATGCGTGGCTCACGGCCTCTCTTACACGTAATAAGAGCTCTTTTATGGTAGAGTCGGCACTTACCTCGTTAGTGACAATCACAAAGTGATTCAGTGTAGCGGAGGAAATAGCTGGTTTATACAGCGGGGATAATATTGAGATACGCTCACCATAAGCATATTTATTAATCAGCAATTGTAAAGCTGTAAGCAGGTATATATATATACCCAGCTGTGATTGTTTGCTGATCGTGAAGATCCTTTCATTTAATGCCTCAGGGAATACCAGTGTACAAACATGCGGCGAACCAAACTCATTGTCTGAGTGGTAGTATATAAATGCATCCGTAATAAATTCGTCCGGCAATTGTTGTATCCAATAGGCCTTGCTGGCACTATAGGATTCACCCGACAGTAATATACTGCGCTGAATGCCGGTTGGTATCTGGTCCATTGTATTCATTAGGTTCGTTATCAGAATTCGAAGTCTATGTTACTGAGACTGGAAGTGATTTGTTCTCGTTGGGCACGGTCGTCGTCCTGCGGGATAGCTTCTCCGCCGGGTAACAGTTCTGCCAGCCGGATATCGCGGATGAGCAAATCAGGACGGTTAATGATCAGCTGGATCAGCTCCTGGTAAAGCAGTTGTAATTGTTGTATCGTACTTTCAAAGAATAAAGTCTTATCATACGTCCAGTTACAGAGTATACCATTTTCCTGCTCCAGGCACGACAATGCGAGATCAAACTGGGCCGGTTTAGGAATCGCTACGTCGCAGGCCGTCACCCGAAGTCCATAAAAGTCTAGGGGCGCATCCATACTGTTCATCTCGAAAACAATATGCAGCTGGTAGTTCTTATTTCCACCAGCTTTATTGCTGCTCATCAATGCTTCCAGCGGATAGTCCTGATTTTCCAATGCCTGAAGGAGTTCTTCCCGTGTAGTAATCAGGAAGTTCTTTAATGTCTTTTCCTCTGCCGGACGGCTTCTCACAGGCACCGTATTTACAAAAGCACCTATCATATTTTTCGTATCAGGGTGCTGACGTCCCAACGCGATCGTCCCCAGCAGGAAATCCTGCAGCCCTGTCAGCCTGCCCAATAAAATGGCATAAGCACTAAAAAGCAGATGGTACAGTGTGATATGTTGTTGCCGGCAGTAGTCTTCCATACGTTTGGAGAGTATGGGAGGAAGGGTATGCAGTGCACTTCCCTCATATGGCACTACGCTCTCGTATAGGTAGTCTCCAGGTAATCTCACCGACGTAACCGTATTATCAAAAACACTTTTCCAATATGTTTCTTTCTGGTTGCTTTCAGGATTATTCATTATCTGCTCCTGCCATATTACGTAATCCCCATACTGTATTGCCAATACAGGAAGTAATGCCGGCACTCCGGTTACCATTCCTGCATATAGGGATAGTAGCTCGCGTATAATGATACTGGTAGACCATTCATCTGAAATGATATGATGCATATTGAACAGAAAGAGATGTTTTTCCGCTGACAGCCGAAGTAATTTCGTTCTTATCAACGGCCCTTGTGCGAGGTCAAATGTAGTTGCAGCATGTGTTATGATCTCGTTATCGATTTGCAATGCATGTGCATCTTCCGGCATTTCAGCCAGCTCCATCTGGTATAATTTGCCATCAGCCGGCAGGATCACCTGCACCGGCATATCTACCTCGATGCTGATAACAGTACGCAATGAAGCATGTCTCTCTATCAATTGATGATAAGCCTGCTGTAAGGCTGTTACGTTCAACCTTCCTTCCAGCAGGAAAGCCGCTGGTATATGATAAGCTTCTTTACGACGTTCCATTTTATCTTCCAGCCAGAACTTCATCTGCGCATTTGACAATGGATACCATTCCCGGGAAGTAACCGGAGTAATCGCTTCGTATATACGTCTTCCCGGCTGTGCCAACACATGAGACATCGCGCGGATAGTAGGTTGCATGAACACATCCTTCATCTGTATGGTCCGGCGTAATTTTTCCGCCACGGCAAATACCAGTTGAACGGCCTTCAGTGACTGCCCACCCAGTGTAAAGAAATTTTCCTGGACACCTATCTGCTCTTTGCCCAGTACTTCCTTCCATATTTCCCGCAGGCGTTCTTCCTCAGGAGAAGCCGGTGTGACATCACCCGCTGTTTCACCTATCAACTCTTCTATGGCCGGCAGCAGACGGCGATCTACCTTACCATTGCTACTGAGGCTGACCGTTGTAACGAGTGCGAATAATGCGGGGATCATATAGTCCGGTAAAAAGGTGGCGGCATGTGTCCGTAGAATGGTATCTTCTATCGGCTCTGCTGCTTTATAATACACTACCAATAGCTGTTCTTTCCGGCTATCCACTTTCACATCGGCCCAGGCATCATCCACCGCAGGGAGTTGTCTCATTACCGCCTCGACCTCTTCCAGGCTAATGCGGTACCCCCTTAGCTTTACCTGTCCGTCTTCCCTTCCCATATATGCCAGCATACCACCCTGTAACCACTTCACCCTGTCTCCTGTTGACAGCAACCTCCCATATATACCGGAGGGATGCTGATAAAAGCGGCGTGCACTGAGTGCGGTGTCATTATAGTATCCTGCAGCCACACCCGGACCACCGATAAACAGCTCTCCTTCCATACCGGATGGCAATAACCGGCCATACCTGTTCATCACGAAACATTCCACGTTAGGTAATGGCTTCCCGATAGGGACCTGCGTAATAGAGCTGTAATCACCATGTAAACGGGCATCATAAAAAGTGGAGTCGATAGTAGCTTCCGTTATTCCGTAGCTATTCAGTATTCTCGCGTGATGTCCGTATCGATGCTGCAACAACATATAATCTGCAGTCATGCACTTGTCTGATCCAAGGATCAAATATTTCGCAAAACTAATATCCTTACCTTCTGAATACAGGTGCTCCAGCATTGGCAACATCAATGAAGGAGTCGTTTCAAATATAGCAATCTGCTGTTCATAATAAAGTGCAGCCAGTGTCGGTATAGCCATACGCTCCGCAGTGGTTGCAATCACCAAGGTGCCCCCGCTTAAAAGGCTGCGGCATACATCCCCGCAAAACACATCAAAACTGATACTGGCTGTTGATAATAAACGGACCGGAAACGCATACAGCTCATAGCTGTGTAACCATCCGTCCGCTGCATTCAGTAATGCGGAATGGTCAATCATCACCCCTTTAGAACGGCCACTGGAACCGGAAGTATAAAGTATATAAGCGAGATCTGTACCGGCAGGAGCATTATTTTGTAACAATATGGGATCTATCGGGAAGGTGCCGGTCATCAACTCCTCCCATGTAAGCTGCTTACAGTCCGCATCTACTACGCCATCAGTGATCAGCATCGTGATATCTGCATCCAATAAGTATTGGCGGATGCGCTCCTTGGGATAGCTGGCATCGATTGGCACATATACACCACCCATTTGCATGATCCCCAGCATAGCGGCAACCACACGTTCGCTCCTGTCCATTAGCAGCCCGATCTTATTTCCTTTCCTGGCTCCCTGATGTAAGAGGCAAGCACTCACCCGGGTCTGCAATGCTTCCAGCTGCTGATAGGTAAGATATTCCTTTCCACAAACAACGGCGGTATGTCCGGGCCACTTGCTTGCCTGTACCTGCCAGCGATCCAGAATGGTATCTGCAGAAGGGAATTCCACCGGATGGCTCCCCATAGACTGCAACGCATATCTTTCCTGCTGTGTTAGGCATTCCAACGTCATTAAAGGTGTATCAGGATGCTCCAGGATGGTATCCAATAATACCGAATAATGACCTTGCATTGCCGCTACGGTTTGCTCCAGGAACAAGTCGCTGTTATACTCCGTATAGACACCTAATTGCCCATTTTCCAAAGCAAATGTCAGCGTCATATCAAACTTGCTGATGAGAAAATCCGTATCCATCCTACGTACGTCAGGTATACGCCGTTGCAGTACAGCACCATCATCATAAAAATCCACCATGATATCGAACAAAGTGGCACGGTTCAGTATACGGGCAGGGTTTAACTCTTCTATCAGTTGATCAAAAGGATACATACCATGTTCCTGTGCTTCCAGCATCGTTTCTCTTACTTTAGATAACAACGCGGTAAAACTATCCTGGTGAGAAAAGCGGGTACGTAGTACTAAGGTATTGATGTATAATCCTACCTGCTGGTTAAGATCAGGATGTGTCCGGCCGTTCACCGGCATTCCTAACAGGATATCCTGTTGACCGGTGTAATAATGCAGTAAAGCTTTCAGTGCTGCGGTCAGCAACATAAATAAACTGACACTCTGTTGGCGGCTGAGAGCCTGCAAACGATGCAGCTGTTCCTTCGGAAATGCATAAAACAGCTCACCCCCGTTAAACGTCTGCATAACAGGACGCCTGTGATCTGTTGATAACTCCAGTACCGGCAGCTCACCTCCCAATTGATGCAACCAGTAATGGCGATGTACATCTGCCTCCGCCAGTTGTTGTTGCTGCCAGCTAACGTAGTCCTTGTACTGAAGTGCCAGTGTATCGGTTGTATCAGCGGAGTTATTGCAATAATTCCGGTAGGCACCCAATAATTCCTGCTGAAGTACTTCCAGTGACCAGCCATCACAAACGATATGGTGTACATTCAGGTGTAACACCCAAGTGTCCAGTTCTTCTATAGTGACAGCGTTGATCCGCCACAATGGACCATGTACCAGATCAAATGGTTGCAATACGGCAGCTTCGATACGCTGTTTTACTATTGTCTCCCATGTAGCTGCGGGTATGTTGTCGATACTAAGCTCCGGCACGCAATTTTCCGCAGGAAGAATTTGTTGATATATTGTTCCTTCCTGTTCTTTAAATACGGTCCGTAAACTCTCATGTCGTTGCTGTACATACTGTATACTTTGCCTTAAGGCGGCATGATTCAGTGTATCATGACTGATTATCAAAGTTGCGGGCATATGATATGCCTGAGACATTTCCGTGATCTGCCCTAACGTCCACAATCTCTTTTGCGCAGCTGATACCGGGTAATACTCCTGTACTGCGACGGTTGCTATTGGTATATAGGATGTTCCTTTTTGCTGCGGCGAAAAATGTTCCAGCAAACTGCTGATAGTAGGATGAAGAAACAGATCACGCAAGGAGGGCTCTATGGATAACGTACGTCCCATTTCCATCAGCATGCGAACAGCTTTAATGGAATGGCCGCCCATTTCAAAGAAGTTATCATGGACGCCTATGGCTTCACGCCCCAGTATATCTTCCCATATGGCGGCCAATGTTTTTTCAGCAGCAGTAACAGGCACCTGATAGTTGGCTGTCCTTACAATATCAGTCAACGGATCAGGTAGGCGTTTCCTATCCACTTTACCATTACTATTAAGCGGTATGCTCTCCAGGCGAACAAAGACAGCCGGTATCATATATCCGGGTAACCATCTGCCGAGAAACTGACGTAATGCGGCAAGGTCCGTGGAGACTTGTTCTACTATATAAGCGGCGAGGAAAGTATCCCCTTGTGAGGTGCATGGTATTACTACGGCATCGGTGATATCCGGATACTTCAACAAGGTGTTCCTGATCTCTCCGGGTTCGATACGATACCCTTGCAATTTTATCATATCATCCTTACGGCCTTTTATCTCCAACATGCCGTTGGCATGCCAGCGGCCCCTATCACCGGTTTTGAACAGCCGCTCACCCGGCAGATACGGATCTGCCATAAATTTTTCAGTGTTCAGCGCTGCCTTGTTCCGGTAGCCGATAGCGACACCAGTACCACCGATCACGACTTCACCAAATACACCATCAGGTACTATATTTCCCGCATCATCCAGTATATAGACCGTGGTCCGATGTATAGGCCTACCAACAAAACTGCTTTCCTCACTCCGGCGGATCTTTTGTATGGCAGACCAGATAGTGGTTTCTGTGGGTCCATACATATTCCATACTTCCCGGCAATACGCCAATAACTGCCCACCAAGGTTACAGGATACCAATTCTCCCCCTATCAGTGCTTTTACATTGCTGAGCAGGAGCGAGCAGTTTTTCACTATCAGCTGCCACATTGCCGGAGTGCTCTGTATGATAGTAGGCTGTGTGGTCTGCAGGTAATTAAAGAAGGCCTCCCCACCGGGCAATACTGCCGCGGATGGGATGACGACCCTGGCACCGGCACATAGCGGCACAAACAGTTCCAGCACAGATATATCAAATGTATAGTTGGTTACCGACAGCACGATATCGGATGATGATATTCCCGGTTGCTGCAGCATGCTGCTACAAAAATTAGCCAACGCGCTATGTGGTACCTCCACCCCCTTGGGCGTACCTGTTGTACCAGAAGTATAAATCAGGTAGGCCAATACTGACGGGTCATTTACCGGCATATCGGTAGCAAAGGATTGCCCAACTACTGGCGTAAAATATACATCCATGCCGGTCATGTACGCAGCAGCAGCATGGCTTTGTTGTGAAAGACAAGCTACGGCGCCACTATCTGCTGCGATGAATGCAAGTCTGTCGGAAGGCCAGTGCACATCTGCGGGTACATAGGCTGCTCCTAAGCGGAAGAGAGCGATCACCGCTGCTATCATGTCTGCAGAACGGTCCATCAGCAATAGTACTGTGTCGCCCCGGGATACCTTGTCGCGTAGCGAAGAAGTCCATCGATGACTCATTTCATTCAACTGACCATAGGTAATATCTCCTGTACTATCAGTAACAGCTATACCTTCGGCATCTAACGTTACCTGCCTGGCAAACAGTATATGTAATAATACATCCTCCGTAGTCGCAGGTGATGACAGTTTTTTTTGCTGTTGAATATCCAGAGCCGGGAGTAAGGCAGCACCAGCAATACTGATGGCTGGCTGCTGTAACAGGTTTGTGAGTATAGACATAAAACAGCGTATCATCCGCTGTATACTATCTGCTTCAAAGAGATCCCGATTATAGTTCAGTTCCAGCGTAATACCAGCAGTATGCTGTATAAAGCTCCAGGTAAGATCAAATTTACTAACGTTAAAGTCGGAACGGTATAAAGTTATCTGCATCCCGGGCAATTGCAATTCATTTTCCCGGTCTTCCTCCATTACTTCATACATCGCCATCATATCATACAGCGGTGTACGGGAGAGATCCCGCTGGAGTGCAAGTGTATCTACCAGTTCATCGAAGGGATATACCTGGTGGCGTTGTGCTTCGAGTAATACATCACGGGTTTGTTGTACCAGTCTGGTGAAAGTGGCGGTAGGATCGACCTCTATTAATAGGGGTAATGAATTAAAAAAGAGACCTACCATCTGCTGCATATCCGGATGCTCTCTTCCTGCGGATGGAGTGCCGATGACCAATGCCTCCTGACCGGTGTAGCGATACATCAGGGCTGCTATTGCAGCCAGCAATACAGTAAAGCGGCTACAATCCTGTTGACGGCTAAGCGATAGCACCTGTTCTACCTGCTCCGCCATCAGCGAAACAGTTATTGTATGCCCGGCGTAAGTTTTGACAGCTGGACGTTCATGATCTACCGGCAGGTCGAGCAAGGGGATCTCGCCACTGAACCGTTCCTGCCAGTAACGGGCTGCACGCCGGAATGGTTCTTCCTGTACGGCCTGTTCGTTCCAGTATACATAATCAATGTATTGAAGCGGTTCAGGTGTTAGTGCTACATTTTGTTGCTGTAATGCGGCGGTATACAAAAGATTGATCTCCTGTAACAGGATTTTGGCAGAGACACCATCGGATATAATATGATGCATGACATAGACGAAAGCATATTGAGCAGGTTCGCCCTTCACCAGGAAAATACGTAGCAACGGAGCGACAGAAAGATCTATAGCCTTTGCAGCTTCCTGTTCCAGCCAGTTTTCCATGTTTTGTTTCCAGTCGCCCACATGCGTATAATCATGCTCAAGCAATAGTTCACCAAGCGCTTCCAGCGGCAGTATTTCCTGCCGCAGTCCTGCTGTTGTCATCAGGAAGCGGGTCCTTAGTATCTGATGTCTCTGAAAGATGTTGATTACGGCGTATCGTAAGGCTGCGATATCCAGGTCTCCCTGCATGTAAAAGGCGCCGGAAATGTTATAGGCAGCACTGCTTTCGGCTATCTGCCCAAGTATCCACATACGCTGCTGTGCGTGGGATACGGGATGTAACTCCCCGGGCAGCGCTCTTGGAATGGGTGTATACACTGCGGCAACGGTAGTATCCATGATCTGTGCCAGCTGACGTATAGTAGGATATTGGAATACATGGCGGATATCCAGGGTGATACCTGTATCCTTAAACACTTGCGCTACCAGGCGGGTAGCTTTCAAAGAATGTCCCCCCTGATCAAAGAAGTTATCGTTTGCTCCTATAACAGGTTTATTCAGCAGTAACGACCACACTTCCGCCAGGTATTGTTCCCGTTGTCCGACAGGGGCTTCATAACTGGTATCCCGGTAATTGGCAGACAGTTGCATCAGTTTCCGGCGATCTATCTTGCCATTGTCCGTTAATGGCATATTATCCAATACCAGATAATGTTCCGGCACCTCATATACAGGAAGACGCTCTTCCAGCGAGGCACGTATATCCTGTATTTCCAGTGATTGTCCCTGTCGGGGGGTCACTACTGCCTGCAGGTAATAGTTGCCATTGGCGTCTGGCAGGGCGAGTATTTCGGCCTCTCTCACTGCCAGGTGCTGTAGCAGGTGAAAAGCTATCTCCTCCAGTTCGATGCGGTAGCCTCTTATTTTCACCTGTGTATCCCGGCGTCCGAAAAACTCCAGATTGCCATCCGGCAGCCAGCGACCGATATCTCCTGTTCTGTATATCCGGTAAGGATTACTGATATTCACAGGATCACTGATAAACGCCGCGGCTGTTTTTACAGGATCATTTAAATATCCTCTGCCGGTACAGATCCCAGTGACACATATCTCACCTTTCACACCTGGCGGACATAGCTGTCCTGCAGCGTCGAGTAGGTAGATCCTACAGTTGGGTAGTGGTCTACCTACCGGTACCCTTTCGGTCTGTACAGGCAGCTGTGTAATAAAATGTGTGATATCATCGGATGCTTCGGTAGGACCATACGCGTTGACAACAGCTATTTGTGGATAGTATTGCAGCCAACGATTGATCAGCTGCGGCTTCACTACTTCTCCTGTTACAAGCAGGTATTTCAGGCTGGCAGGTATCAAAGCGGGTCCTTTTCTGTCGATAATTTCCAGCATTTCCGACAGGTAAGAGGGGACTACTTCCAGTACGGTGACAGCATCGTTACGGAGTTGTTGCATCCAGCTCTCCGGCCGCATCAGTAAGGATGTATCATAAATAAAGGTGGTGCCTCCGAGGAAGAGTGCAGTAAACATCTGCCAGATCGATATATCAAAACTCTGTGACGCATTCTGGCTGATGCGCTCTACTGCTGTAAGAGAGAGGTCCGCAATTTTACCGCACAGGTGGTTCATCATCCCTGCATGTTCTACCATCACGCCTTTCTGCTCTCCGGTAGATCCTGAAGTATAAATGATATAAGCCAGGTCTTGCGAAGCAAGGACTGGCGTGTTGGCCTGCGTTACATTATCACGTAACGCAGAACGGTCATACTGGTACTTTTTGCGATCGTATAGACCGGAACGACAGCGTGTCTTGTCAATTTCCAACAGGGTATCATATCGATAATCTGTTAACTCATTACGTAATGTAGCATGCTTAGCCGCATGTGTCACGGAAAGGATCTCCGGGAATTGTTCCTGCAGATCATCAAAAAAGCTTCTGGCTACAAACAGCTCATCTTTCCAGTCCGTTTTGGTACGATAAATTCCGCCGCTATGAGCTGCTTTGAATTGTTTAAGTGCAGTAATCATTTCCTGCCGGCTATCGCTATCCATGATATCCCCAAGGAACAATACTGCTTTCGTACTACAATGTGCTATCCCTTTACAGATCACCTCCCTGAGATAATTATAGCCGTGAAAATTCTGGATCACGGAATTGATAATGATCACATCGAATGTACCGGCAGTTGCCAGCTGATCGATTTCGTGGGCTGCCATTACCTGTAAGGTGATATTATCCTGTATGCCCTGTTGCAACAGCTCCTGGTGATAGCGGATAATAGTCGCTGAAATATCTACAGCCACATAGTCCTTGACCAATGGGGCTATTTTATACATCGTCAGCCCGGATGCACACCCGATCTCCAATACACGTGTATGTGTTTTATGGAGGTAAGGCATTAACCGCAGGCGGGCATTCTCTGCATACTCCTCCATTTCTTCCTTGCTGAAAGGCAAGCCGGTAAAACTGTTATACCAACCTCCCATAGCGATAGGATCGGCAGACCGCTCTCCCATATATTCCCAGAGGCTCCGGTCCATCGATTCATTTTGTTGTTCAGGCTCAGCATACACATCATCTGTATCAATACAATACAGTATTTCAAGCGAATTGCATTCCCATTGCAGACAATGTGCCTCTTTTATATATTTTTTTCCCGTGATCAGCAGAGAGATACCGGCACCATCAATCTGTCCTTTAAGTTTTTCATGCGGATGATCGGGGTGTAAGGGAAGATACACACCGCCGGCCTGCCAGATAGCCATAACAGCGATCAGCATACGGGGACTTCTATCGAGATGTACGCCTATCATCGTTCCTACCCGACATCCACAATTTGTCAGGAAAGTCGTCTGTTCTACTACCGAATCACAAAAAGCAGCATAACTCCAACGCTCTTCATTGTATACTATCGCAATAGCATCCGGCTGCCGTACAGCCATATCTTTTATATACTCGAATATCCGCTTTGTGGGAACGGTCAGTTCATTACGGCCTGCCAGTGTATGTAACAAGTCCAGTTCCGGATCACTCAGGTACTGTAATTGTCCCAATGGCTTTTCCAAATCGACCATCGCCAGTTCCAGCAAGCGGGCCGTATGACTGAAGAATTGCCGGATGAGAGCTGTTTCGTAGCCATGCTGTTGACATACAAATTCACCGACTAGTTGCTGTCCATCGCGATAATAGTAAAATCCAATATCGGCCGGGTAACCGATAACTTCCGGTTTTCCACTGAAAAAGCCCACATGTGCTGCTTGTATCAGATTTTCTTCCAGATCGTTCGCTTTTAGTTTTTCTCTCAGCAATGATTCGTCTACCGGCAGATATTCCTGTACTTCTTTTAATGCCTGCTGTAGCAGCAGCAACGATTGTCTAAACCCCGTATTCCTGTCCGGGGATAATGATAAATAGAAACACCGGTCACTGGTTTGGCCAGGAAGGGTCGTCATAACGATAAATCTGCTACATTGGCTATAGCGGGCAAAGACCTGCGAAAAAGCCGATAGCAGACAGATATATAAAAGCTGTTCTTTTTCATTGCACAGTTTCCATACCTGGGACGTCACCTGCTCGGGGAACACAGTTTTTTCTGCATAGTGCCCCGTTTCCCCTGTAGATCCGGGGAAATCTGGTTTTTCTGTCCCGGTGCTCAATCGCCGGAACCAATATTCATCACTCAGGCCTTTTTTAATATCCTCGTTCATGAACTATACAGCATTATTGGTACTCAAATCGAAAAATTAAACAACTCGTCCTCTGGCATGTCTCTGGTACTTGCAGCAGGTGTTGTTAGGGTACGGACACATTCATTTATACGTTCTGGTAAGTACTCCAGCAGCTGAATGAGCTGATAACCGATCAGTGCAGCAGCATCTTCCCGGTACAAACTTTTATTGTAGATAAGAAGAAGACAGAGTGCTTCTTCTTTGATCTCAAAATTGAATTCTATGTCGAATAAGGCGCGTACATGATGTTCACGTATCATTTCCGATTGCAGTCCCTCCAGCTGCCAGGGGAGCTCGGTCGACTGATTACGGTAGTTATGATATTCTACATACACATTGATCAGGTCTTTGATAGCATGGTTACCTGCTGCATCAATATCCTCAAGCATCAGCAGGAACGGATACTCCTGCGCCTCAAAGGCCGCAAGTATATTACGGCTGATCTGTGACAGATTTTCTTTCAGGGACAGATCCGCATTTATCGTATTGAGTAAAGGCAATGTATTTACATAGAAACCTATTTGCTCTTCCAGCACACTGAGGTTCCGTCCGGATGCTGAGGTGCCGATCAGCAGTGTTCCGGCACCGGTGTATTGGTATAATATGAGGTTGACTGCGGCTATGGTAAGGTGAAACAATGTGATCCCTTCTTTAATACAACAGTCCTGCAACTGCTTTGTCAGCCCTGCAGATATAGAGAACTCCAGCGTCTCTCCTTCATATCTTCTATGTGACGGTCTTTTGAAATCCGGGGAAAATGTAGTGACAGGTAAAGTGCCACCAAGTGTGCACCGCCAATATTGTTGCTGTGCCTGTAATCGGTCTGAGGTGAGCTGCTGCCTTTGCCAGTAACAATAATCTTTGTATTGTAATGGCAATGCTGAAAGCGGCGTATGATCACCCGCTATCGCCTTATTATATAATCTGGCCAGGTCGATTCCGATAATATTTTTTGACCACCCGTCAGTCAGCAAGTGATGGACAGCATACAGGAAAACAAAAACCTCATCCTCCAGCTGTAACAAGGTTCCTCTGAATAACGGGGGCTGGTGTAGCTGAAATGGTGTGTCGGCTTCGCAGGCGGCTAACGTCAGCATAGTTGCTTCAGGATCTGCTTCAAGACGGAGATCGCGGAAAGATAAAGTATGGTCTGCAGCAGGATAAAATACCTGACGCAGCTGCCCCTCATGTTCGGTAAAGCATACACGTAGGATTTCATGACGGCTGATCAGCTGATCAGTTGCCCATTCAAAGGCGGCACGATCCAAAACACCCGTAAACCGGACAGCTGCTACCATTACATAGGCAGCACCTGTATCACTAAGTTTCTCTGTCAGCAGCAAACGTTGTTGTCCGAAGGATAATGCATAGTCGCTCGCAGGAGGAATAACCGGGATAGATAAGATAGCTCCACTATCTTCGAGGTGCTGGCTTCCTGATACGGCCTGTTGCAGGTATTGCAGATCGGGGTGACGAAACAGACCGGTAACGGGTAGTTCTACTTTTAATTCCTTACGGATCCGGTTTATCAGTTTTAATGCCCTTATGCTATCTCCTCCTTTTTCAAAAAAATTATCTGTCAGGGTATAATTATTTACCTGTAGTACTTCACACCATATCCGGCAAACCAGGTCGGTATCTGCTGTTAGTGGCAGAGCGTTAGCATCAGGTATAGTGGTCTGTATTTCTCTGGGGAGCGGAAGTGTTTTCCGGTTGATCTTTCCATGTGCCGTCAAGGGAAAGACTGGTAATTGCAGCAAATGTGCAGGAACCATATAAACCGGCAGCCGTGCCTTCAGAAATGCATAAAGGGCGGCTTCCGTTACCGTAGCAGTGGCGGTATAATAGCAACAGAGAGAGGGCATCCCGTTGGTATCTTTTATCACGGTGGCGACAGCCCGGGTGACAGCAGGATATTGTTCTGTCACCTGCTCGATCTCAGCCAGTTCTATACGGTAGCCTTTCAGTTTTATCTGATTATCGCGACGACCGATAAAATCAATCGTACCATCCGGTAACCAACGACCGGTATCTCCCGTTCTGTACATCGGCAGACCAGGTTGCCAGGGGTCAGGGGTAAATACTTTCAGGGTCGCGATCTGATCATTCATGTACCCTTTTCCTACACCTGCTCCTGCCACACATATTTCTCCTTTCATATAGATACCGCAACGCTGGTCGTGCCCGTTGACGATGTAGATACTCATATTGGGAATGGGTCTGCCAATCGGTATACTCTCCATCTGCACCGGCCCCGTTATCACATGGTGGGTAATATCATCAGCAGCTTCTGTAGGCCCATAGGCATTAATGACCGGAATATGCGGAAAGTGACCGAACCACCTGTTGACCAGCCGGGGTTTTAATTCTTCGCCTGTGACTACCAGGTATCTTACATCAGATAAAAGGGACGTCTGTACACCTGACAGATTTTCCAGCAACAGTTCCAGGTAACTAGGTACTACTTCCAACAAGGTGATCCCATCATTTGTAACACGCGACAGGAACAGCCCCATTTCCAGTATCGTTTCCTCGGTATAAATAATGGTCCTCCCTCCGTCCAGCAGTGCATTAAAGAGCTGCCACACAGAGATATCGAAAGAAGCGGAAGCATTCTGTGCGATCCTGTCGGCTGTGCCCAGGTTCAACAACTCTTTTTTTGCCAGCAGGTGATTCATCATACCATCATGTGTAACACATGCTCCTTTAGGTGTGCCTGTGGACCCAGAAGTGAATATGATGTACGCAGGATGCCCTGCTGTCAATGATACAGGAATATGGCTGCCATTTGCTCCTTCTTCAATAGCCGACAGTGGCCAAATGTTCACACCAGGCAGCGTCTCCCGACGAGCTGTCAGCCAAACATCATCCGCCAGTAAGAGACTTAACCCGGCAGTGCGTGCGATAGTGACTATCCTATCGGTAGGCAGCTGATCACTGAAGGGTAAATATATTGCCCCTATTTTCCAGATACCCAGTATCAGCGAGAGCGTATGTATGGATCGTGGCAACAGCAAGCCAACGATATCTCCCGGCTTTATCCCCTGCTTATGTTGCAGCCAGGCCGCCACATGATCACTATTGCTATCTAATGCAGTATAAGATATTGACATGCTCCCGCAGGTAGCAGCTGTCCTCTCGGGATATTGCCTTACGGCCTCCTCCCACGCGGTTGTGATCAATGCCTGAGAGGAAGGTAACATGCGGCCGGTATTCAATCCCGAAAACAATGCCTCTTCCTGCGGCAGCAGGTATGTTATAGCTGCTATATTACAAGCTTCACCGACCAGCTGCGTGGATACCAGTAATATCCGTTCCAGAAAATTATAGCCGTTAAAGTACCGGGTATTATAATCCAGGTGAAGTTCCAGCTGATCATGTGTGAATGCGATGCGGAACTCTATCTGATCTCCCATCTCATGATAGTGCTCTTCAAAATAGCTTTTATGACCGTCTATTGCGATCTCCCAGAATGGCTGATAATTATAGTATAAAGTGAGTGACTCCCCTGCCAGCAGACTATTCTGCGCCTTCATCGAGATAAAGCGATGACTACCCAGGCCGGATACCTGTGCGGCCAAGCCTGATATGATCTCTGCTGCTGCCGACTGTCCGTCGAACAGCTGGCCGGGAAAGATGACAGGAAAGATGTGATAGAAGCAACCTAAGGTCTGTTCATATGTCAGTGTACTACCCTCATGATGTACACGTCGCCCGCCAGCAAACGTACGGAGCGTAAAGTCGCCTGTGATATCAAACTGGTAACGGTATACGATGGCCAGCACAAGCATCCAGTAGTAGCTCTCCTTGATATTATGTTGCAGGCAATATGCCGCTACAGCTGCATGATGCGCAGCTGGTACGACAATCAGCTCGGATACAACCTGATCCTGCTGGGTGTTGCCATATTGCCCATCTGCAATATTGATTTCTGCTAATGCCTTTTTCCAGTAGTCAAGTGTAGCCGGTTTATCAAACAGATCCAAATGTACTGGTACATAGTTAAAGAAAGCATAGTCGATAGCTCCGTCCATCGGTATGTTCCGCAGGAGCTGGTAGTACCTGTTGCAGATCTTTTCCACGTATATCTTGCCACAGGAGCCATCTATCAATACATGGTGTATCCTGAACAGGACCACATAGCAATGCTGATTTATCTTTAAAAGGTAGTGATGTACGAGGGGGTGAGTCAGGTCCTGATCGGGAAATTGCATTTTTTGCACCAGGTCCCGGATATCTTCCCTGGCGGGAGATGAGGAGCTGTAGTCTACCAGTGTATATAAGGGTTGTGTATCCTTTACAGCGATCTGGTATACCTGGTCTTCTACAAATAGCAGTTTCGTACGCAATATGGGATTTTCATCCACGAATCCACGTAGGTTTTCCTGCCATAGCACCAGGTCGATTTCATCATCGATGATACCATACAATACCACCTGATGTCCTTTACCTCTGGGATTTTTTAACGCATCCAGATAGAGATCGCGTTGCGTAGTTGTCAGTGGTTCCACTGCGTCTATCGCTACATGATCTCCTAAAGTCGCCATGATAGCCCTCTTTTGGGCATCATCCACATACAGGGAGGTATGACAATCTATGAAATGCTCCATAGGTAGTTGGCTTAGGTTATTATTAAAAAGCAGTCTCCGACAAAAAAATATTCCTCAAAACTGAAAATCTGCGGTGAACATCGTGGAATTCGAATTACCGGCGCTATCTGTATTTGCAGCCGCCGCATCAGGATTTACCTCATTCAGTGATATCTGGCCATTATTTGATAGTAGCTGCCGGAGCAGGCTTAGCAGCCGGTATTGCAGCAGCTGTATGGTAGCCTGCCTGAACAACGATACATTGTAATTGACCGCGACAGTGATAGTACCATTGTATTCTATAAAATCAAAACGCAGATCGCAGTCCGTCTTATCATCAAACATTCTTTCCAGATAAGGGTATACCTGCAGTCCGCAAGGCATTGGACCAAGATCTACTGCCTGATGCATGACCATTACATCATACAGTCCGGTACGGCCCGGGCGCGACAGTTGTAACTGTTCCGTATAGTGGTCGTAGGAACAGGGATGATCCATTATACGGATCATATCTGATTGTATCACATCTGCCAGCTGGCGGAAAGACATATCACCCGCCATGGCGACACGCAGCAGCAATAACTTGAAATAAAGCCCAACCTGATCCTGCAACTGTGGATGATCTCTGTCAGCCACGGGGATTGCTATCATATATGATTCATGGCTACTATACTTATATAACAGTACATGCACACCAGCGAGTAACAACATAAATGGCGTTACGCCTATATTAGTAGCCATTACCTTTACATCCTGTATCAAAGCTGGTTCCAGGTTAAAAACGAGGCTGGCTGCCGGGTGCAGTCTTTCATTATTGCGAGGTAAATCGACTGGCAATGATGTGACAGGCAGCGGCATTGCCAGATAATTCTTCCAAAAAGTATTCCTCGTATGCACATCCTGCTGTTCTTCATGCCATGCTACATAATCCTTGTACTGTATGCGGGTACGCAGTAAAACCGGATCTTCTTCCGGTGACTGATATAGCTGTAGTACATCTTTTAATAATACAACCAGGGACCCTCCATCGGCAATAACGTGATGTAGCGTCACGAGTAATACATAAGAAGCGTGGCCTTTCTTTACCAGGTGCCAGCGTATCAGCGGTAAACTGCTGACATCGAAAACATGTGTAGCTTCCTTCCGTGCTATATCTGCCAGTACTTCGTCTATAGCAGCATTGTTACTGATGTCTGTATACTGTATATCCGTTGCTTCTTCCGTAGATGGTTGTATATAAAAACGATATTCAAATCCTTTTTTTCTTATTACAGACCGTAGTATCTCGTGTCGTTCCGGCAGCAACCGGGCGGCTTTCTTAAAGCGCTCTATATTTAAATGCCCTTCAATACAGATACCTCCAACCGCATTATTGGTATAATTACCCTGATCCAGCTCATTGGTAATAAGGAAGCGCGTTTGTTCGGTGGCGACTGCATAATCTTCCTGTTCAGGTAAGAGTGGGATATCAGCAGCAGCCTGTTGGCGTGCATTCCTTATTCCATTCGCCATTGCCTCCAGTGTCTGCTGTCTGAATACTATACTCAGACTAAGTTGTACATTCCATTCTTTTCTGATACGCTGGATAAGTTGCATAGCTGATAAAGAATGTCCCCCCAGTACAAAAAAGTTGCTGTACATCGATATTTCGGCCGGTACACTTAGCACGGCAGACCAGAGAGCCGCCAGTCGATGCTCCAGTGGTCCCATATCGCTGGCAGCCGTATCAACAGTAACTGTAATATTGCCTGCTAACGCAAGCAACGCCTTACGATCTGTTTTACCATTATTATTCAATGGCCATTCCTGCGGATGAATAAAACATACCGGCATCATATACGCAGGCAAAGCTGCTGCTACAGCACTTTTCAGTCTGGCAGTATCCTGCTCGGCAGTACCTGCAGTGAATGCAATAAGCGACATCCCGGTGTCCTGTGCATTTTTTGCCAGGACGACCGCCTCTGTTACGCCGGCTACCGTCATCAGCACTTTTTCTATCTCTCCCAGTTCAATACGGTATCCTCTTACCTTTACCTGGTTATCTCTGCGCCAGAGAAAGTAATAATGCCCATCCCGGTCCATATAACCAATGTCACCGGTATGGTATAATATGGTGCCTGGTTCATGAGGATCGGTGGTAAAGACAGCCTGTGTCAGCGTTTCATTATTAATATAACCTCTTCCTACTCCTGTACCGGAGACAGCTATTTCGCCCCGGACATAGGGTGCGCATAAATTACCAGCTCTATCTATCACATATACATTGTTATTCGGCATAGGTTTGCCGATAGGTACTTCCGAAGCAATATTAGCGGCAGTAATATGATGCAACGTCACATCGTCAGAAGCCTCTGCGGGACCATATGCATTAATCAACCGGATAGTATCAGGTAATAGTGCTAATGCTCTTAGTGCCAGTCCCGGTCTGATCTCTTCTCCCGTTACTAACAAACTCTCTAATGCGACATCCGTAGTGTCAGATAACCAGCCTTCATCCAGCAACAGCTTCAAATAGGAAGGGACAACTTCCAGTACGCTTATACGATCTTCGGCCAGACGCTGCGCAAAAGAACCCGGTTGGTAGACTAGTTGCTGGTCATAAATATATACGGTCCCGCCTGTCAGCAACGTCGTAAAGAACTGCCAGACAGATATATCGAATGACTGTGAAGCGTTCTGTGCTATCCGGCTGTCCTCATCTATCTGTAAGTATTCTATAAAACCAAACATATGATTGAGCATACCCCGATGAGTGATCATCACTCCTTTGGGAGCGCCCGTAGAGCCGGAGGTGAACAATACATATGCCAGAGCTACCGGATTGTCTGCTGCTGGCTGTAAGAAAGGATGTTGCTGTAATGTATCCTGCACAGCAGTGATGTTCACGGACTTATCTGTCAGGGAGGAGCCCGCGATATCAGGATGACGTAAAAGTTCATCATCTGTTATCAACAGGCAACGGGCTTCTGAACAGTCCAGCATATAGCGTATACGCGCAACAGGTAACGCGGGGTCCACAGGTACATAGGCACCTCCCGCTTTCCATATACCCAATACCCACCACAGGAACTCGGGTGACCTGTTCAGTAATATTGCCACACAAACATCCTCAGTTACGTTCCATTGTGTACGTAAGTAGGAGGCTATCCTTCCGGATATTTCATCTACCTCCGCAAATGTATAGGTGGTACCATTATAGGCAACTGCCACCCGATCCTTCCAGGCCGGCAGATGGCGTTCGAAATAACTGATATAACTACCGGAGAGATCATAATTACGTACGGGCCCTTTACAATACTGAAGCAATTGCGCCTGTTCATCAACGGAAATATAACTGAATGTATAAAGTGGTTTTTCCGGCTGCCTGTGTACAGCTGTAAGTAATGTAAAGAAATGTGACAAGAGCTGCGATACCAGTGGCTCATCAAAGATGTCCGTATTATAGTGCAGCTTTAATACAAGTCCATCTGGTTGCTGATCGAATTCGAAACTAAGATCATACAAGCTGTGTTTAATTATCCGTGGCTGCATGGTAACAGCAGCTCCCTCCCACAGTAAAAGTTGATCAGCCAGCAACTGGGTGTGATTGTATTCCACCATAATGTCGAACAGCGGAGAACGGCTGCTATCTCTGGCTAATCGCAGGTCCTGCAAAATGAGTTCAAAGGGATACTGCTGGTATTCGTATGCTTCCAGACAGGTATGACGGATATCTTTCAGCAATACAAAAAATGAATCATTGGCAGACAGTTGCGTACGCAATGGGAGCATGTTTATAAAAAGCCCTGGCTGATCCTGGAATCCTGCACGTCCATATGCGGGCGTACCTATAACCAGATCTTCCTCCCCGGTGTATTTGTACAATAATAATTTGACCGTAGCCAGCAACAACATGAAGGGGCTTACCTGGTGTGCTTTACAGAATGCCTGTATCTGTGTGTGCTGGTTCACATCGAGCTGCCGGGAGATCATAGCACCATCATAGGTTTTAAATTCCGGCCGCGCCTTTGTACCGGTTATATTCCATCCCGATGCGGCATATGCCAGTTTTTGCTGCCAGTATTCGGCTGCCTGCTGCCCTTCTATATCGGCCAACCATTGCTGCTGCCATGCTACATAATCTTTGTATTGCGGGAAAAAGCATGTCTGCCCTACCTGTTCTCCGCGCATAACAGCATTATAGTGGATGGTGAGCTCATTCAGCAACAGTTTCACCGACCAGGCATCTGTGATTATATGATGGATATTGAGGATTAGGTAATGTATTGTACCGCTTTTACTCAACAGATGCGTACGCATGAGCGCATCTTTTCCGAGATCAAAACCATAATCATTCTCTTGCCTGATCAATGAATCAGCAATATGCCTGATATCCGTTTCATCCGGCAACACCCTGTGTTCAAAAAAGAACGGACTATCAGCTACATCCATGATTTCCTGCACCGGCCCGACATCTGTCACTGCAAACCGGGTACGGAGTATCTCATACCGTGTGATCAGCTGGCGCTGAGCTGTTACCAGCGCTGCCACATTTAGCGTCCCTTTTATACCAAATGCAAGTACATTATTGTAGGCAGTATTATGGTGTTCTCTTTCATGATGAATATACCACAGTCCTTTTTGGGCATGCGATAAAGGCCAGCTACCTGAAGAAGCCGATGTAAGCACCGATACTTTTTCCCGGCGAGGTATTGCGGTTGTGATCTTGGCTGCAATAGCCGCTATGGTAAGATCTCCGAAAAAGTCCTGTACAGGCAAACGCACTTCATATATCGCCTGTATAAACCCGGCCAGCTGCATGATAAGCAAACTATTGATGCCACCGGAGAACAGCAGGTCATCAGCAGTAAGGGTATCATCAGCGAGCATATGGCGTACTTTTTTCAGCAATGTAGTTTGTATGTCCCCCTTATCTTCTTTCGTACCGGATGATAGTAACATATCATCAAAAGCACCTGATAAAAAGCTTTCCCTCAGCCGGAAGTACTGCACTTTTCCACTGGTAGTCTTGGGTACTTTTTTTAATGGTATTACATGCAGTACATTCAGCCCGGCCTGCTCCCATATGGCTTTTTTGATGGCAGCTGCTACGGGGATGAATTCGGACAACGCCCCCCGGAACACGACAAATATCAGCAGTTGTTCCAGCAGGTCCTCCGCTGGCGTCACACCGCATGCGATTACCACCGGTCTATCAAGCTGCGAAGCTCCTTCTGCTATGGCCTCAATATCACTGGGGTAATAGTTACGCCCATTGATAATAATAATATTTTTAGCACGCCCTGTTACCACTAGCCGGCCATTTCGTATAAAGCCCACGTCACCGGTACGTAACCATTCCTGTTCGAGGAAAGCAGATACTGTTGCTGCTTCATTCCGATAGTACCCTTTGGTAACATTCGGTCCTTTCATACAGATATAGCCGATGTGCTCATCCGGCAGTTCCTGGTCTTTATCGTCGATGATGCGTAATTGTAAGTTGTCCAGTACAGCGCCTACTTCTACCAATGTACTGCCAGCAGCATCTGTTGGCTGCAGGAACTGCACTTTATCGCCTGTATTAAGATAATTGCGGTCCATACGGTGATAGGTCATACCCGTACCCGGCTCGCAAAAAGTAGCACCTACAGAAGCTTCTGCCATTCCATAACAGGGAAGCATGGTCCCTCGCTGCAGCCCGAAAGGTGCCAGTTTTTCCAGGAATATATTTGCGACTTCTGCTGATACAGGTTCTCCTCCATTAAAAATGATCCTTATGCAGGACAAGTCCCAGTCATATAAATGCGCATCATCGAAGAGGGAAATAAAATATTTGAGCCCAAAATTATTGGTATAAAGTATGGAAGCCCGGTACCGGCTTACTTTCTGCATCCATTGCAGGGGCCTGCGCCGGAAAGCGTCAGTGGGCACGATATACTGATCAATGCCCGCCATAGTGCTCATCAGGTGAGCCAGTATTAATCCCATATCGTGCGTCAGCGGTACCCAACTGAGCATACGGTCGGCTACCGTGATCTTCATCCGCCGTAGCATGGCTGCAATGTTATGCAGTACATTACAATGGGTCAGGGATATTCCTTTCGGATTACCGGTAGACCCCGAGGAGAATTGTATAAATGCCAGCTGATCCTGTATTCCTTCCGTAGCGATATCGTTCAGTGGCACCGGCGTAACAGCATCAAATGTCTCTGGCTGCAGGCCCGTGAATGCTCTTCCCTGAAAGGCCGCTGTCATCGCCGGCTCCTGTTCTGCGAGATAGTTTTCCAGGTATTCCTGCTGACGAGGACTGCAAATAATATAGGGATTGGCCAGCTGTTTCCATACCTGCCATACTTTATGCTTATAGTCTTCCTGGGTACCTACAGCCAGCGGGACAGGTATGATCCCTTTTATCAGGCAGGCCCAGAAAATACAGATAAACAGTTTGCTGTCCTCTACCTGCATCACGAGCTCATCACCCGGGCACATACCTCCGGAAGTCAATACTTCGCCCATACGGAAACTGATCCGAATGAGAGCGGCATACGACAGATAGTCGGGAGTATCCCCCCCACGGTCGAAATATATACCTGCATCCTCTTTCGCATGGTATTCCATCAGTACAGCAGTCAAGCTACCTCTATTCTCCAATGTATACATACCGTCTTTTATAGGTAGTTAATCGAGCTGAACACCTATTCCCTGCGCTATGGCAGTTTCATAATATAGTTTACCCACAGCAATATCGAAGATCGCCATCCCCATCGGGTTAAACATGCTGACACTATCCGGTGCAAGCGTAGTGAAAGGTCTGTTGAGAACAAATTCAGCAATAGAACAAGTTTCTGACTTCTGCAATCCTTTCTGCTGGTGCATATGCTCAATGTTGGTATTTTCCCTGCATACTTCTTCCCAATTGTCCACAATCATCAGCTGTACATGGTCCCTGAAGTCTGCGTGATAATCACGAAGGGATACGTTCAGATGAATGGATCCCGGAAGAGGAACCGCCTGTATGTAAGGAGAGGATGCTACCGTACAGGTGATCACAATGTCGCATCCGGCAACGATTGGTTCCCAGCTATCTTCGATCTTTGTCAACGGACGTATGGCTGCTGGTATGATATCTGAATCGATCCCTTTCAGGTCATGCAGGTGATAGGCTGCTACCCGGTCGCCCGCTAACCACTGCGCCATTTCCAGGTGCAGCTGGCCTATGGGTCCCATACCGAGGATACCCACACGGAGATCTGTCCGTTGCGGATAGGCGTCGAGGTAATCAGCCAATATAAGCCCGGTAACGCCAGCAGTACGAATACCACTGATCAGCGGGCTATTAATTATACAAACCGGCACCCCGTTATCCGCATTATTGAGAATACTTACAGAATGGGCCCTGGGCAACTGTTGCTCTATATTACCTGGAAAGCTGGCTATCCATTTGATGCCTGCCACATCCATTTTGCCCCCGACATATGCCGGCATGGAGATAATACGGTTTCTTGGATCTTTGTAACGTACATATGATTTTATAGGCTGATGATAATCCTGATTACCCGCAGCAATCGATGCATTACGTATCGTATTGATCACTTCCGGCCACAAAGGTGTAATATCTTTCAGGTGAGAGGTATTGAGATAAAGCATATACAGGTTTAAAGATGAGAAGATCAATTACAGTACGGCAGCCAGCAGCGGGAGCTAGCGCCATGTTGGCATAGCAAAGGTGTTGATAGCGGTGATAAAGCTGACAGATGTATATTTATTCTGCACGCAGGAACTTCACAACTTTCTGGCGTGCGATCCTACCGGCATGATAACTCGTAGTTCCGATGACAATAAAAACAGATAACAGGATGGTTCCGGCAAAATATATCCAGCTGAATCCGATCCTGTAAGTATACTCTCTTAACCACAAGCTGATAAGATAAGCAGCCAGGGGTAAGGCAATAATATTAGCAATCAGGCACAGGCGTAGAAAACGTTTCACATACAAGTAGAATATTTCCGGTGAGGAGCATCCCAGTGCTTTCCGTATTCCCATCTCTTTTTCCATACGAGAGGAGAACATAGCGGATAATCCGAAGATGCCGAGACAAGTAATCAGCAATACAGCGGCTGTACCTTGCATGAGGATAGCGACCAGTTTACGGTCATTTTTATACAACTGATCATATTTATCTTCCAGGAACTCGTACCGGAAGGGAGCACTTCGAAAATGTGTCTTATAGATATCTTCTACTTTTTTGATCGTACCGCCGGCGTTATTACCTACCAGCTTAATGTGCATGTACTTACAACGACCATTTTTGGGAGACAACATCAATACCAGCGGCTCTATCGGATTATGCAGGGAGTTGATATAAAAATCCTTTACGACCCCTACAATAGCAGCATCACGATCACTGGTACCACCTGCTTCCAGCGGCCCTTTTAATCTTTCCTGCAATGGATCTCTCCAGCCCATCTGTTTTACCAGTGTTTCATTCACCAGTACAGCACCGTTGTAATCAGAAGGAAAATCAGGATTAAAGTTCCTACCTGCTGTCAGGGTACATCCCATGGTCGGAATGTAAGATTCATCCACATAATAGCTGGTGATCACTTTATCCTTGGCTTTTCCTTGCATATTTACCCGGAAGATATTTTTGATATCTTTCTCTGCCGGTGCAAAATCATCGCTGCTGACAGCCATGATGCCAGGCTGTTTAAGCAGCGACTGTTTAAATACAGATGCTTTACCAGCCTCGCCTACAGGCACTTCTACCGATAGTATATTTTTATTATTAAGTCCAAGATCTATCGTAGAGATGTAATGAACCTGTCCTCTTATTACAAATATCATCAGGAGCATAATGATCGACACGCCGAACTGAAAAAGCACGACCAGCTGCATGGCAGAGAACTTCACCCTTCCGGCCACCAGCCTTTTCTGCAGCATTTGCTGCGGGCTGTATTTGAGTAGTCCGAACAAGAGATACAATACGGATACGACACCTGCCAGCAATATGACGAGCAAGTACATTACCAGAATGCGTGCATCATACAGGATGCCTGCACCGATACGTTTATCCACAAATGCAGATACTACTGGCAACAGGATCAGCACCAGACCTATTGCGAGTAACAGTACGACCAGGGTGATAGTCATAAACTCTGTAACGAACTGCCCTGCAATATCCCGTGGGGTAGCACCCAGCACCCTTTTCATACCTACCTCTTTGACCCTTCTTATAGAATTGGCGATATTTATATTGATGTAACTGCAACAGCCGATCAGCAGGAAGAAGAATGCTATGCTGAATAACATGTAGATATATCCCATACTACCAGCTGGTGAAAGCTCATCTTCCAGGTCTGTGGTCAGATGGATATCCGGTAGCGGTATCAGGCGAAGGGCCATCGTTGCATTATATTCTTTTACAGCCTCTTCAATATGCGTTTTCGAAAAAACATCCAGTTTTCTGCTAAGCGTGCTTTCATCCGTTTTCTCATTCCGCATGATGTAGGTATATACGTCAATTTCATCCCATGCATCCTGCAGGTTAAACGTATTGTAAGCGATCAGCACATTGAATTGCAGATGGCTGTTACCGGGAATGTTACGTACGACGCCGGTGACAATCAGCGGGAATTTGTCCAGGAAGTTGAGTGTCTTTCCGATTGGATCCGCCTCTCCGAATACTCTACGGGCAAAATCTTCTGTAACGACCACACTACCCGGATTTTCCAATGCAGTGGTATCACCTTTGACCAAGGGGAAAGAGAAGAACCGGAAGAAATTAGGCTCCGCAAGCAATACTTTCTTCTCCATGAGTTTCTTACCCTGGAAATCGAATATACCGCTTTCATATTGCCGGATCCTGGTGAAATCGGTCACGTCTGACAGATCGGAGACGATAGCATGGCCCAGCTGACGGGGACTTACCGCCAATCTGTTGCTATTGCCTTCTATGGTGACTGCTGTAGATACCCGGTATATCCGGTCCTTGTACTGATGAAAATCGTCATATCGTAACTCATACACAGCGAGAATAAATGTTATCAGCGCACAGGTGATACCCGTGAGCAGGCTCAGAAATCCTATGAAATATGTAATCTTATTATGAAGTACATTTCTCCATAACAACTTGATATTATTTGCTATCATACGAGCTCGTAATTATATAGAAGTTCTTTTTCTCCATATAGTCGTTCTGCTACAATACCCTTTGATTCACATTCCCGGATCAGTTTATTCGACTGTACGATGGGATTGGACTCATCGGTGTATTTAATACTACTGATAAATTCCAGCCAGGGTTCCTGTCCCATTGCGTATACATATATCTCTTTCGGATGGAAGATATCTACCAGGTGCATGCCTCTCTCATAATCAGAACCGCTCAGGCGACGGGAAGCGTCTTTGTCCCGTGCCAGGTCTTGCTGTAACAACGGACCATACAGCCAGGACAACGGGGCTCCATCGCACTCCATACCCAGGAATATCACATCTACATCACCCGTCTGTCTATAAATATGATGATATAGTTCAGGCGTAACAATACGGGAGTCTGCTACAAATAGTATAGAAAACTGTCCCGCTTTCACATGGTAACACAACTTAGAACGAATATCCAGGTCACTATGTTCACCGGTAAATGGAATGCCGGTAAGTACGAGGTTATCCTCCAGCTGAATGTTTTCCATTTCTCCCACACTGATCACCTGGTCAAAGCCGGTATGCCGGAACATTAGTTCCAGGCTTGGGTCCTGTAGGGAGCCTCCGCCAGAGCGGGGTACGACCAGTTTGCCGATCTTATGTCTCAGCGGCAATAAAGTCTCAAACAGGATATGGTCCTGGTGATTATGGGTGATCAGCACATAGTCTATTTTTTCGGGCAGGTCATAATCTGAATAGTGGGATATGCTGTGTTCATAACCATAGTAGCTGATCAATGGGTCCAGCAGGATGCTCACTTCATTGGTTTCGATCAGGATGCAGGCATGACCAAAATAACGCATACGGATCTTATCGCCGGTATAGCGATTATAGGGAGTAGGAGGTGTTGATACAAAAAGATCCCGGAACAATGGCTCTTGTGCAGGTGTAATACCAAAGATGTCGGCCAGGTGTTTGTAAGACGCCGGCTTCCGTTTGGCGCTGGCAAGTTCATCGATCTCTTTGGCCCTGAAAGGCATAGGCAGATGCAGTACATGTGGTTCATCCAGCCTGGGAGTGCTCAGGCAGAAAGGCCGTTCATCATTATTGGTGATCCACAACGCAATAGACTGCGCCGATTCATCATAGTATTCACTCTGATATAACAATGGTTCGAACAAGCGGAACGATGGATTATTTTCCAGGTCATACACCAGTTCCACATAACCTTTCAGCGATGCCGGTACTTTATCGTATAATGCTTCCATGCCATAACCGGTGGCTTCCCGCTTCAGCAAGGCATTTAATTCCCGGATAGCAGCCACCAATTTGATCTGTGCAGCCTGGTCCATTTGCGTCGCTTCGCGCAGCCGTTTGATGTCTTCCACCCTATTTTCCTGGTAATCCATAAAAGGGCCACCTTTCATCTTCGCATTACGTGCAGCTGCAGCGTGAATAGCAGGCGCCTGAATGTAACTGTCCATGATCTTCATATGCCGCCCTACTACATTCATAGCAGCAGTGGCAGGAGAGATCAGGTGAGACCACGCATACCACCGCTTGAAAAGTGGTTCTATCACGGTGTTGGGCTTGAGATACACTTCATCCATTGTCATAGGTAAAACTTTTATGATTTATCTGCCGTCACTGGCCGGGCTATTATACTAAGTCTTGATAGTATCATGGATAACAATCCGTTCACTGTAAACTGCTGCTGATACTGCTGTACCCCTTGTTGCAGACGGGCAGTTACCTGCGGACGCATGCGAAGCAGTATGTCATCAATATCAGACAACATTGACTCTGGCAATGTAATACTGAACATGTCCCAGGGAAGATATTCTGGAAAAGGTTTGACATATCCATCCGCCATTACAACCGGGATAGCTCCTTTCACCACAGACTCAAACAAGCGGAAAGACCAGGCCGCAATCCCTCTGGGACAAAGGCTGAACACACTTTGCTGAGGTATAGTCAGGAATTTGTTTTCTGCGCCAGGATGTGCAGATACCCCTTTCCCGATAAATGCATGTGCCTGGTTACGGGCTGCCATTGCTTCCCAGATGGGCTTTCTGGACGGGCTTCTCACGAAGCCTTCGGGCCATCCGGATTTATAATATTCTCCTGCAAAGGAAAAATGGTAAGGACGGTTGCCGGCATCCGGCGTCACAATATCGACGGGTATGAGCGGAAAAATGGCGATATCTCCCAGCAGATCAACCGTGGATTCAAAATGTATGATCACGTCATCAGGCCGTACGAATGCAGGGAAATATTCGTCTGCTGCGGCCTGATATTCCTCCAGGCAAACTCTTTCAAATGGTAGCGAGCGTCGTACAGGGCGCATGCAGAAATCGCTGATACAGCAAAACAACAACCGCTTATGTCGATATTGTGGCAGGATCGTACTCATCACCTCATCGATCTCTTCCTTGCATTGCGGATAAAAGAAGAGATTAAACGGTAATACCAGGAAATCCGCCGTTGCAGGGTCTGCGACCACTGCCGCCTGTTGTAGGCAATGCAGGACTACCGTAAAAGTGGCATAGTCTTCCGGGTAGAACTCCGGATTAAGCAGCGCATAATGTTCCTGAAAAGCAGCGACGTCTTCCGGCAATGGGATAAAGTACAATCCGATATCTTGCCGGGGCTGAGCTGTAAATCGTTCCAGGTGGAATTGCACCTGACTGATGCAGGCTGCTTTCTTATCTGCCAGGTATTGACTGGTCGCTATACTCATACCGCTGCTGAACTTATAAGACGTTCCCATTGTGCGATATCTGCACTATAAGAACCACTGAAACGGCCGGCCTGGTAGTTACTCAGGCATACCATAAAATTCCGTTTGTCATTCTCTTCTTTCGTATTACTCTTGAAGAAACGTTTGGTATCATCGTGCGTAAGATGTGTACCACTACCGAGTTTCTTACATTGCAATCCCAGTTCGAGTTGCAATCTTACCAACAGATCCAGGTCTTCCCATCCCCATCCTTGTAGCCGGGAGTTCATACCATTCACACGAATGAAATGTTCTTTTGATACGAATACTAAACCAGGTCCTGTCCTGGCTTCTGCATCGAATCTTACCAGGTCGGTTTCCACCAGTGCTTTACGCCCGTCTTTAGTGGATATCTCCAGGTAATACAGCAGATGCGCCAGGCCGCCGGTGTCATCAAATTCATCAGGATCACTTTCTGACTCCAGCACTTCATCAATCGTCAGGAAACAATGTTGTTCGCTAATAGCAGCTATCATATCTGTAAAGGAGTCTTTATTGAGCATCATATCTGCATCCCAGAAGAAAAGATAGGGGAAGCGTGCCAGGTGTGCACCTACATTCATGCATAGCGATTTATTGAATTCTTTCAACGGCAGATGGCAAGTCGTTACGTTGCTATAACCTGCGACAATGCTATCCAGCTGTGCTTCATCACCGCCACCATTGACAACGATCACCTCTGCATTGGGATATTTACTAAAAACACTCTGATTAACCTTTAGTGTATGGGAAAGTTCCTGGCGATTATACCAGGGAATAATTACAGAGAAAGTAACATCATGCATTATTCAGGAGTATATAGTTAACAATAACACAGGGTAACGTCTGGTGCTGACGGCGTTAAAACGATATCAGCACCAGGATGGGGCACGGGCTCGACCAGCTGCTGCTCAGCGCAGTAACAGGTATGGCAGGGTCCTACTTACCGGAACGGGTAAACTGTGTTTCCAGCGGCGTTTTAGCATTCATATCCGGAATCAGTTTTTTGTCACGTGGAATCTGTTCTGTATAACGGTATCCTTTCCAGAATGCAGGATCATATTTCATTTTCACCTGCTCTATATATCTGGACCTGGACGGAGGTTTTGAGGAAAAAGATAGCTGGCGGTTATACACCGTCAGTTCAGAGTTTTCATAATACTCATTCAGCTTGTCACCACTGACACGATCATAAAATTCATAGCTGATCTGCACCTGCAGATACTTCATAAATACCTTTTCATTCTCTTCATCAAATACGTAAGTGCCCTTCAGGCTTTCCAGGCGCAGCCCCATTCTACCACCACCAGACATAGACGCGGGGAATTTGTCCAGTTTTTTATCACCATCGTAGTCAATACGAACGATCTTATTATTCGGTGGCTGTATATAGAATACCGCATCCAGTGCGAAATCGTTGACCTCTGGCTTTACGTTTGCATTGACAACATATATCATCTTGCCATCCTGGGAAGTGACCTTTTTGAGTTCATAATCCCAGTAGTCTTTACTGATATAGTCCATGATCCGTTTCTTATCCCGGATGAGATTATAGCTGTGAAAAAGCTCCGTAGGTGGTACGATAGGATTGGGTTTGATCGCACGGGGATCGTCACTTTTACGTAGTTGCCGGTAATCCAGTACTACCCCCCTGGTCTGATTAAAACCCGGGTCGTAGGCCTTAATATCTGCCTCGTTGAGTTTCACATAGGCGCCATCTTCTTTTATAGAAAAACGATAAAAGCAATCCATTTCACAGGGAGCATTATAGAAATTATCTGCCACTTTACTCATTGCGCTGACGATCATTTCCTTGGGAGAACGGTTACCTACCAATACTTCATTCAGTACATATACGGTATCCTCCAGGGTAATGCGATTGAAAGCGGAGAAGTCGATTTTTTTAACTGGCAGCAGGTAATTGCGGAAACCTACTGAAGTGATAACGATTGTATCGCTCATTTGGGATGCGTCCAGGTGCAGTTCAAACAATCCTTCGTTATTGGATACTGCGCCTGCGCTGGAATGTTGTCTGAGGTTAAGGCTGGCGTATGGCACAGGAGTTTTGGCGTGTGCCGCCTGCAGCTGCCCTTTAAAGACAAGCGTGGAAGCGGACTGGCTCCTGGCTACTGTTACTGATAGCAGCAATAACAATGAACAAAAAAGTGCCTTCATAGCTGATAGTGTTTATTTTGGGTTATAGGTCAATTGACTTTCTCATGGGGTCTTACTACCGGTAGTTCCTGCAGGATACCAACATCCATTTTAACCATCCGGTCGGCCAGATAAAAATAGCGGTCGTCATGGGTCACCAGCAGCATTGTCTTTCCGTGGTTTTTAAAAGTAGGTAAAAGATCCTGATAAAAATAG
The DNA here is from genome assembly GCF_020386615.1 of Chitinophaga pendula. NCBI lineage: Bacteria > Pseudomonadati > Bacteroidota > Chitinophagia > Chitinophagales > Chitinophagaceae > Chitinophaga > Chitinophaga pendula. The sequence goes on along the minus strand of NZ_CP077769.1, from coordinate 7,564,749 downwards.
GCCCTGAATTGCGGATCTTGTTCAGCCGCCCATTCATCCAGTACCAGCAGGGGTTTGTTCTCCATCAATGTATGGATCAATGCGAGACGCTTTTGTTGTCCTTTTGACAAATCGGTATATATGAACTCTTCTTTTTCGTCAATTTTCACAATATCGGCTAATCCCATCAAGGCAATGTATTCATTCATCTCCTGGCGTTGCGAAACAAAATCATAACCTGCATAGTTATTACGAAACAGGTAGCTATCACTGAAAACAGTTGCGATACAATCCCGATAGGATTGTATATTATCTTCCGTTACAGGAATGCCATCCATCAGTAGCTGGCCCTCTGCCGGTAAGGTCAGGCCAGTGAGAATGTTGATCAGGGTGCTCTTTCCGCTGCCATTTCCGCCTGTAATAAATACCGTTTCTCCCTTTTTAAAGGTCACACTGACAGGGCCCAGCCGGAAGGTCTTCTCCTGACGCGCATCATAATACTCATAGGTTACGTCTACCAGCTCCAGTTGTTGAAATGTCTCCGGCTTGAATACCTCATTACCGTGACCGATCAGTGTCATTTTATCAGCAGACAACTCTGTCTCAAATTGCTTCAGTCTTTCCAGTGATATAGCCATTCGCGTTACATTGGGAAGTAATCCTAGTAACGAGTTAAGCGGTGTCAGTAAAAAGAGTATCGTGACGATATAATTGGATAAATTTTCAGGCGCGATCACAACAAACAGCGGCAGTGCGAATATGATAAATCCAATGATGATATACCAGCTGTAGGTGCCGAACAGTTCATTATTAAAGTACTGCTCCGATGTCGATATGCTCAATTCCTTTACTGTAGTACGGTTCACACCCAGGAAGCGATGATAGATATTATCATTTTTAACACGGCTCATTTTAATTTTAGTAAAGCCATTCAGCAGGTCGTGTATATTCTGATGATATCCTTCACTCAGGTCCCTGAGCTGGTTCATGCTTTTACTGATGTGTTCATTTCTGAAATAGAATATCAGCGCCAGCGATGTTATTACCCCTAATACCAGCAAACCTCCTGGTACAGAGATGAAAAAAAAGTATATAACGACAATAGTCAGTATAATGGTAGCATTGAATACTTCGATAAAAGATTGTGGGAAAGTGCTAACGGCGTAAGCATCTGAAATGGAAGAATACACTCTTTGATTGCCTATTTTCCTGAACTTGTTAAAGTCAGCAAAGCGAAGACTATTGAAAATAGACATGTTGACATCGTAAGACAGTTCATTGGTGATCCGTATCATATAGCGCTGAAAGATTCTGCTGGCCAAAAAAGACAGCAGGATCAGGGCGACGAATACGATCCAATCGTAGCCATTTGCATAGGGAAGCGGTTTTCGGTTAATTGTATTATTGATCAGTATCAGTAACAGGCTGGACCAGACGGAATTGATACCAGCCAAGAGGGCCAGGAATACGAAAAAGGCCTTTGACCTGCGTTGCAGCCATTTAAAAATGATCATTTGATTGACAATCTTTTGGGTATAAGAATACGTCTAACAACTATTACAGGTATCTAGTTGGCTCGGGGCGGTAGGGTAGATCTGATCAAGGCCGGGCTTCGCCGTTTCAAGTCACAGTCACTTGATCAATTAATCTCAGGAGCATTACTAAATAGTAAAGTATATATAAAACTAAAAAAGTATGTCTTTCTTAACGGTTCGGGAACATTCAATTATATAACGCTAGTGCTGGCAAATTTGCTGTCTTGATAAATACATGTACAGCTCTCTAAATTCCTGTTGGTTAAGGTTTGTACAATATACAATGATTTTTGATTTTTACAAATTCAGGATGCACTTGTCACAGCAGTAATACATCTTCCCGATCTACCTCTACGGAGATCGCCTGGTTAAGGAGAGGCATACGTACTAATAAACGGGTTTTCCCCAGCTTTTTCAGGACCATTCCCTCCACACCGGAGAATACCCCGCCTACCACCCTGATCCGGTCGCCATAGGCCGTCTGAGACTCATATTCGAGCGTATGCTGGTGATTGACCAGCAGGGCTATACTCGCAATCTCCTGCTCATCAACAGGCACAGGTTTCCCATCAATCGAAACAAACCGTATTACACCTGCCAGTTCCAGGAATAATGCCTTGTTGGACAATGCCGTCCGTACAAAAATGTAATTCTTAAAAAGTGGTTCGCAAACTTTTTTTACCCGGTCACTCCATTTCCGGGCTACCGTGATAGTGGGTAAATAATACTGACAATTTAGCGCCTCCATGTTATCCGCTATCTTCCTTTCATACTTTGGGCGGGTGTACAAAACATACCATTTGTGCTCCATAGGTTCGCAGTTTTTGCCTTTTCATAACAATCTGATAGCGAATCCTGTATAAGTCGTACATAGATCAACATTCACATAGGACCAGGATCTTATTAACGTACATATTGGGTGTACTCTTGTGCTCTTAACTGAACTAAATTTATAAACAAAATTTTTATTTTCCTATCCCCGGACCTCCTTTCCGGACATTTTTATAGGAAAACAGGGGTCGCTACAGCACACTCATCCATTATAAACACGGAGGGTGACCAGCAGCAATAAAATGCTTTTGGTCACCCTCGGTTATGATGAGATCGTATCCGATCTTTTATACTATAAACATTGTAACAGCAGGCCCGGGAAGATACCTAACAGTATCACGATCACGGCAGTTATTACCAGTGCGAATTTGAAACCGCTGCTGATAGGTGCGATCTCCGCTTCTCCTTGCTTGAAGTACATAGCGATGATCACGCGGAAGTAGTAATATACACTGATAGCTGCGCATATCACCGCCAGTATTACCAGCCATAACAGTTGCCCTTGTTTGATAGCAGCTGCCAGTACGAAGTATTTGGCAAAGAAACCGGCTGTCAGCGGAATACCTGCCAGGGAAAACAGGAAGATAGTTGTTACTACGGCTATCAGCGGCTCGCGTTTGGCCAGGCCGTTAAATCCTTCCAGGGTGTAGTCCTTCAGTTTCAGCAGCACGGCAAAGATACCGATGGTAGCTATGCTATAGGCAGCGGCATAGAGGATGATACCCTGCAGGGCCAGCTGGTTCAGCGCGATCACGGCCAGCAGCATGAAACCCGCTTGTGCAATACTGGAATAGGCCAGCATACGCTTTACACTTTGCTGGAATACAGCGGTGAAGTTACCAACGATCAGGGTCAGCGCAGTAATTACCGCCAATACCCAGGTCCAGTGAGCAGTGATCGTTTCCCCGGAAAAACCGGTATGGAACAACCGCAGGAAAGCAATGAAACCACCCGCCTTTACCACTGTCGCCATAAAAGAAGTGAATACGGTAGGAGAACCATCGTATACATCCGGTGTCCAGAAATGGAAAGGAGCAGCAGATACTTTAAAGGCGAGGGAGAAAGCCAGTAATATTACACCACACAGGGTAAGCGGGTTAATAGCGCCCGTTCCCAATGCCAGTTCATGAATGTTGAAAGTACCGGCGGCACCATAGATCAGGGTGATACCCATCAGCAGGATGCCGGTAGAGAAAGAACCCATCAGGAAGTACTTCAGGGCAGACTCGTTACTTTTGAGGTTCCTGCGATCACTACCTGCCAGTACATACTGGGGGATGGAAATGATCTCGATCGCGATGAACAGGATCAGTAGCGAGTTAAAGGTGGACGCCAGCGTGATACCTGCCAGTATAAAGAATTGCAGCGCAAAATAATCGGCTACATGTTCTCCTACTTTTTCAAATGCACTGCCTGACAGCACAAAGTATAAAAAGGTAGCGCCCAGGGCTACTGCGTTAAACAGAATGCTGAACCTGCTCACTTCGATCATACCAAAATATACCCGCGAAGGATCGCTTCCCAGCGCAGGCAATTCGGCCAGATTAGCTCCAAACGCTATCAGCACCAGCGCCATGGCAAAATACTTAACGTGCTGCTTATTGCTTACGAACAGCCCCACAAACATCAGCACAACGCCAGATAAAGCAGTAGAAATTAATGCATTCATATTCTTGTGTTACAAAACCTTTAATTGGGTATCCGGTCGCTTTCCGTTTCCTGCCACACTATCGCTGGTACACTACGGTCGGACCGTACATCATTCTGTTTGACTTTAAAACGCCTTATTCACCAGTTCAGTAGTGCCGCTCACCAGCTCCAGCATAGGCTTGGGATATATCCCCAATGCGAAGATGATCACCACCACTATGCCGATAGCCAGCATCTCACCAGGCTGCAGGTCTTTTACGGACTCGGTCAGCGTCTTACGCTCACCGAAGATCACCCGCTGGATCATCGTCAGCATATATACCGCGGAGAGGATAATACCCAGACCGGCCACCGCCATGAACCATACATTGTATTGGAATAAGCCACTGAACATCAGGAACTCGCCGATGAAACCATTCGTCAACGGTAACGCCACATTCGCCAGGGAAATGATCACCAGCGCGATCGCCATACGCGGCGCCGTCTGGGCAATACCTCCCATTTCGTTCATATTCCGCACATTGAGACGCTGCTGGATGATCTCTACAATGATCCACAACCCGATGATGTTAACACCGTGGTTGAACATCTGTACCTGTACACCCTGCAGGCTCTGCTCATTGTTAGCGAATATAGCCGCGGCCATCAGACCGATGTGTGCAATAGAAGAATAAGCGATCAGGCGTTTGATATCCTGCTGTACGATCGCAATGCAGGAAGCATAGATGATACCGATAATAGACAGTACGATCGCTACCTCCGCCCACATATTCGCTCCTTGAGGCAATACCGGCAACAGCCAGCGCATTACACCAAAAAGACCCATCTTCACCATTACACCAGACAGGATCATGGTCACCGCTGTAGGAGACTGCTCGTAAGTATCCGGCTGCCAGGTGTGAAAAGGAAATATCGGCATCTTGATCGCAAAGGCCACAAAGAACAACCAGAATAACCAGGACTGCTCATTGGCAGACAATTGCAGGCTGGTAAAGGTAGTATAGCTGAAAGAACCATCCGGTGTCTGTATGTACAGGTAGATGATACCTACCAGCATCAACAGCGAACCGGCAAAAGTGTATACAAAGAATTTAAAGGTAACAGGGATGCGTTTCTCACCTCCCCACATAGAACAGAGAAAGTAAACAGGAATAAGGGCCAGCTCCCAGAATACATAGAACAACAAAGCGTCATAAGCGGTAAACACCCCTATCAGCCCTGCCTGTGTCAGCAGCATCAACCCGTAGAAGCTACCCGGACGCTCATAGTCCCGGCTGTAAATGGTGACAAACACCAGTACAAAAGAAATAGCTGTCAGCAATACCAGCATCATAGCCATTCCATCCAGCCCTACATTAAACTGGCTTCCCAATTGAGGTATCCATCCCGTAACGACATGCAGGCTCTCCGGAGCGTTCCGGAACTGTACCCATGCTCCAATCGTTACTGCCAGGGATGCCAGGGAAGAAATTATACCCAGCGTTTTAGGCCCCGATCCTTTCAGGCCGAACGAAAGGCAGCCTGCTATCAAAGGAATCAATATTAGTAAAACTGTCAACATAACTTTTATCTATTGTACTCGTACCTTATACCCGATACACTGTGCTTAATATCTTTTAGAACAACAACCCTATTATCAGCAACACGATCATACCCAATACCATGGCAAAAATGTAGAAACCTACCTGACCATTCTGCACTAGTCTTATCTGCTGGCTGCTCCATTGTACGCCGCGACCTACGCCATTCACCAGGCGGTCGATACCCGCACGCTCTATCACATCCTGGAAGAAGTTGGACAACAACATCAGCGGTTTTACAATGATCGCATCGTACAGCTCATCCACATACCATTTGTTCTCCAGTACCTTGGCCAGGCCAGTATTCTCCTTGCCATTGTCCTGGTAGTTGCTGAACTGCTTACGCGCCAGCAGGATGAAGATGATCACCAATGCGGTACTGATACCCATCAGCATCCATTCTGTGCTGTGGGAAAGGTGATGTTCGCTCACAAAAGGAGCAGAAGGGGCAAATACCGGCTCCAGGTAAGCAGCCAGCGCATGTTTCACCCCGAATACTTCCGGCAGACCTACATAACCACCGATCACAGAGAACACCGCCAGGATGATCAGCGGCAGCGTAATAGCCGCCGGGCTTTCATGCAGGTGATGCTCCTGTTCGTGCGTACCCCGGAACTTACCGGAGAAAGTGATGTAGTATAAGCGGAACATATAAAAAGCAGTCATCAGTGCACCAGCCAAAGCCAGTACATACATGATCTTGCTGGCGCCAAAAGCATGCGCCAGGATCTCATCTTTAGAGAAGAAACCAGACAGACCAGGGATACCCGCGATGGCCAGACAGCCTATCAGGAAGGTAAAGTTGGTCACCGGCATATATTTCTTCAATCCTCCCATCTTACGGATATCCTGCTCACCACCCATTGCGTGGATCACAGAACCGGAACCCAGGAACAACAACGCTTTGAAGAAAGCGTGTGTCATCACGTGAAATACCGCTGCGGTATAAGCACCTACTCCCAGCGCGAGGAACATATAACCGAGCTGGCTCACTGTAGAATAAGCCAGTACTTTTTTGATATCATTTTGTTTCAGCGCGATAGAAGCAGCCAGCAACGCCGTCGCCAAGCCAATCACCGCGATAAACGTCTGCACACAAGGTACCAGCGTATACAGGATATTACTGCGGGCAATCATATAGATACCAGCCGTTACCATCGTAGCCGCATGGATCAGGGCAGATACCGGAGTAGGACCCGCCATCGCATCCGGCAGCCAGGTGTACAACGGCAGCTGGGCAGATTTACCCATTGCACCTACAAAGAGCAATGCCGCAATCGCCATAATGGTCGTATTATTCATGCCCAGGCCCGCCGCTTTCTCAAATACTTCGGGGAAGGTGACACTGCCAAACTGTGCAATCATAAAGAAGATACCCAGCAGAAAACCCAGGTCACCGATACGGTTCATCACAAAGGCCTTCTTGGCTGCATTGGTATAGTTGTTATTCTTAAACCAGAAACCGATCAGCAGGTAAGAACAGAGACCTACGCCCTCCCATCCGATGAACATCATCACATAGTTGGCGCCCAGTACCAGTATCAGCATGGAGAAAACGAACAGGTTCAGGTACGCAAAGTAACGCGCAAAACCCTCTCTGCTCTCATCATGCATATAAGAAGTAGAGTAGATGTGGATCAGAGCACCTACACCGGTAATGATCAGCAGGAACAAAGCGCTCAGCTGGTCTACCTGGAAGGCAAAAGGTATCTGTAAAGTACCTACAGATATAAAGTCGAACAGGTGTACGGTCTGCGCCTGGAATCCCGGACGTAATACCTCCAGGAATATCAGCACGCTCACTACAAAGGCAGCCAATACTGCCCCGCTTCCAATAATGCCCGCTAAGGATTTGGATACAGATCTCCTTCCTATTCCATTAATCAGGAATCCTAATAATGGTAAAAATGGTACCAGCCAGACGAGATTAATCATTTATATACTTCGATTTACGACGATCAAATAATAACAGTACAAAGGACACCGGCAGGCATACATCCCGCCTGCATCATTTAATTCTTCAATCTGTTCAGGATATTAATATCTACAGAATGGGTGTTGCGATATACCATCACGATGATGGCCAGGCCTACTGCTACTTCAGCGGCTGCCACTACCATGATAAAGAATACAAAGATCTGTGCGGCAGCAGCGTCAATACGTCCGGCATCCGCCCACATTTTTGAAAAAGCCACCATCAGTAAGTTCACTGCATTCAGCATGAGCTCTATACACATGAAAATGATAATGGCATTCCTGCGCATTAACACGCCCATAACACCAATGCAGAACAGGGCAATGCTGAGGAAGATATAATATTGAACCGGCATAAAAGATTACGTTTCAGATTTGGAATGTATTTGCTCACTATTTCTTACCTATTACCACAGCACCTATCATCGCGCTGAGGAACAGGATACTGCTCACTTCAAAGGGAAGTACGTAGTGATTGAACAGCGTCTTACCCAAGTTCTGGATCAAACCGATATCAGTAGATCCGGACTGCAAACCAGGCATAGTAGCATCGCGCATTGCAGCTACCAGCACCACCAGTAAAGCACCTCCACTGATAGCGCCCGCATATTTCAACCAGTTACGTTTCTGGGGTTCTACTTCTGCATTGAGGTTCATCAGCATGATCACAAACAGGAACAATACCATGATGGCGCCCGCATATACAATAATATGTACCACTGCCAGGAACTGCGCATTCAGCATCACATAGTGAGCCGCTATGGTAAAGAAGGTGAGTATCAGGCACAATACGCTGCTTACAGGGTTCCTGGCCAATATCACACCCAATGCACATATCAGCGATATAGTGGATAACACCAGGAAAATAATTTGTTGTGGACTCATTCCCATCTCTGCTGTATTTGAACTATAATATTTTGATGTAGTAAAATGAATGTACAGGATCATTACGCCTTAGGCGCGGGCAATTGCTGCTCTGGTATCAACAGGTCATCTTTACCATAGATAAAGCCCTTACGCTGATAGTTGGAGGGAGCAAAGGTCTCCGTCAGATAGATCGCATCTTTAGGACAGGCCTCTTCACAGAAACCGCAGAATATACAACGCAGCATGTTGATCTCATACCTCGCCGCATATTTCTCTTCCCGGTACAGGTGCTCTTCTCCAGGTTTCCTTTCCGCCGCTTCCATCGTAATGGCTTCCGCCGGGCAGGATACCGCACACAATCCACAGGCAGTACAACGCTCCCGTCCTTCCTCATCACGGTTCAGGATATGCAATCCGCGGAACACCGGGCTGAATGGACGCGTTTGTTCCGGGTAGTTCACTGTCGCCTTACGCTGGAATATATGCTTGAACGTAATAAACATGCCTTTCAGGATAGCCGGCAGGTATATTCTCTCCCAAAATGTCAGCGGACTGCGGTCTACCGGTTTAGCTCTGTTTGTTAATGCTTGCATAATAAATGCTTTATGATCAAAAACTTCTGATTCTAACTAATATAATGCCTCCGGAGAGGTCTTTATTATCTGCTTATGCTCCTTGTCTCCACAATACCAACGCACCCGTTACCAGCATATTCACGATCGCCAGCGGGATCAGTACATTCCATCCCAGGCGCATCAGCTGATCGTAACGGAACCTCGGGATCGTCCACCGTACCCACATGAACAGGAACAGGAAGAATATGATCTTGAGGAACAGGGCGAAGAAGCCCAGCAGGGTTACAATGTTCTGGTCCAGCCCCAGGCTGTCCATGCCGGGGAAGCTGTAACCACCGAAATACAGGCTGGCCATCAGTGCAGAGCTAATGAACATGTTGATATACTCGGCAAACAGGTAGAAACCCAGTTTCATGGAAGAATACTCCAGGTGGTAACCACCATTCAGCTCATTCTCCGCTTCAGGAAGGTCAAACGGAGTACGGTTACACTCCGCAAAAGCACAGATCAGGAAGATCAGGAAACCCAGTGGCTGATATACCACGTTCCACCATCCATGACGTTGTTGCTCTACAATATCTTTCAGGCTCAGAGAACCGGTCAGCATCAATAACGCGATCAGCGACAATCCGAAGGCCAGCTCATAAGAGATGATCTGGGAAGCCGCACGGATAGCTGCCAGCAGGGAGAACTTGTTGTTGGAAGCCCAGCCACCCAGCATGATACCGTATACACCCAGGCTCACTACGCCGAATATATACAGTACGCCGATGTTGATATCCGCTACCTGCAGGGAAAAGGTATGGCCGCCAATGGTCAGCACATCCCCCCAGGGTATTACGGCACTGGTCATACAAGCTACCAGCATCGCCAGGGAAGGCCCCAGGATGAACAGGAATTTGTTAGAGAGATGCGGGATGATCTCCTCTTTGAAGAACAGTTTACCACCATCTGCCAGCGGCTGCAGCAGACCAATAGGACCGGCCCTGTTAGGTCCGCGACGATCCTGGATCCAGGCCGCCACTTTCCGCTCGCCCCAGGTAGAGTACATGGCTACCACCAGCGATAACGTCAGTACCCCGGAGATCAAGAGTATCTTCTCAATAATAAAAGCCCATTCAATTGCTAATAGCGTCATACGTTTATGTGTCTTTACACTTTACACTAACAAGTTCCAAAATGACCGGCGGGCCGGTACTTATTTCCTGATGTTGAAATCGTCCGAATGCGCAGGACCTTCAATCTTCGACAGGTCGATCTCCGGCCGGTTCACCTCACTCACCGTGTGAATATCCATCAGCAGTTTAGGCTGACGGCCATCCAGTACATCCGGCAGCGGATCTTTCGGTTTCACAGTATCTACATAGTGCCCCTGGGAGATCACACTATGACGGTCTATCTTACGCGGCCCTTCAATGGTCCAGTCTTTGGCTTCTTTCTTATCAAAGCGGCAGGTATTACAGATGAACTCCTCTACCTCCCCGTATTTGTCCTTACGGGCAGTCACCCGGTATACTTCATTACCACGCATCCACAATACGGTCTTACCACAGCACTTGTCGCAGTTACGGTGTGCATCTACCGGCTTTAGGAACCATACCCGGTTTTTGAAACGGAAGGTCTTGTCGGTCAGCGCACCTACCGGACATACGTCGATCACGTTACCGATAAAGTCGTTGTCCAGCGCTTTGTGTATATAAGTGCCGATCTCTGCTGCTTCCCCCCGGCCCAATACGCCATGCTCTCTTTTATTGGTAAGCTGATCGGCGGTAAATACGCAACGGTAGCACAGGATACAGCGTGTCATGTGCAGTTTTATCTGGTCCCCGATATCTACCTGCTCAAAGGTCCTTCTCTTGAACTCATAACGGGTACCATCAGCACCATGTTCATAACCCAGGTCCTGCAGGTGACACTCACCCGCCTGATCGCATACCGGGCAGTCCAGCGGATGGTTCAGCAGCAGGAACTCCACTACCCCCTTACGGGCATCGAGCACCTCCGGAGAGGTGATGTTACCTACTTCCATACCATCCATCACCGTGGTACGGCAGCTGGCTACCAGTTTAGGCATCGGCCGCGGATCAGCATCCGAACCTTTTGACACCTTCACCAGGCAGGTACGGCACTTACCACCGCTGCCCTGCAGTTTAGAGTAATAACACATAGCCGGAGGTACTACATCGCCACCGATCTTACGGGCGGCGTTGAGAATGGTCGTACCAGGCTCCACTTCCACGGTGATATTATCGATCTTGACCTTAAATAGTTTCTTTTCTTCAGCCATTGCTTTTGCTTAAGCCCCCGCTCCGCTCATCTGCAGCAGATACCTGGAGAAGGGATTGTTTATGATCGGCTGTGATGGACACAGCTGCTATACAGTTCCTTGATTGCCGTCCTCCTTACACTGCAGCCGGTGCCGGCTCCGGTTTAGGTAATGGATCGGCATAATGTGCCAGACCATAGTTACGACGCTGACTCTCTTCCGGGTGGTTCACATGCCACTCGAATTCATCCCTGAAGTGGCGGATAGCAGCCGCTACCGGCCAGGCAGCAGCATCACCCAGCGGACAGATGGTGTTACCCTCTATCTTACGCTGGATATCCCACAGCAGGTCTATATCACTCATCTTTCCTTTTCCGTTCTCAATGTTCATCAACACCCGCTTCATCCAGCCGGTACCTTCACGGCAAGGGCTACACTGTCCGCAGCTCTCGTGATGATAGAAACGTGCCAGCGAAAGAGTATGCCTTACTACACACTGGTCCTCATCCAGTACGATGAAACCACCGGAACCCATCATGGTACCGGAAGCAAAACCACCGTCGTTCAGACTCTCATAGGTCATCATACGGGGTTCCCCTTTCGCAGTGGTCAACAGCATGTTGGCCGGCAGGATAGGTACGGAAGAACCACCAGGGATACACGCTTTCAGGCGTTTGCCATTAGGGATACCACCACAGTATTCATCCGAAAAGATGAACTCCTCTACGGAAATGTTCATTTCGATCTCATAAACGCCGGGTTTGTTGATGTTACCACAAGCGGATATCAGTTTGGTACCGGTAGATTTGCCGGTGCCGTATTTCACATATTCGTCTCCTCCTATGTTGATAATGGGTACTACTGCCGCTAACGTCTCTACGTTGTTTACCACTGTAGGACATTCCCACAGCCCTTTGATCGCCGGGAATGGTGGTTTGATACGGGGATTACCACGTTTACCCTCCAGGGATTCTATCAGGGCCGTTTCCTCTCCACAGATATAAGCACCAGCACCACGCTGTACATAGATCTCCAGGTCATAACCGGTACCCAGGATGTTCTGTCCCAGCCAGCCATTCTTTTTCGCTTCTGCGATCGCCTCTTCCAGGATGTCCGGTATCCAGGCATATTCCCCACGGATATAAATGTAAGTACGGTGTGTGCCCAGCGCAAAACTGGAGATCAGCAAACCTTCTATTAACAGGTGAGGGAGGAACTCCATCAGGTAACGGTCTTTGAAAGTGCCCGGCTCTGATTCGTCGGCATTACACACCAGGTAGCGGGGTACGCCTTCCGGTTTAGCCAGGAAGCTCCATTTCATCCCACTGGGGAAGCCAGCGCCACCACGTCCGCGCAGTCCGCTCTTCTTCACTTCTTCTACCACCAGCTCAGGTGTCATGCTCTTCAGCGCTTTCTCCGCCGCTGCATATCCACCATGCTTACGGTATACATCATAGTACCGTATTCCCTCGATATGTGCCTTGTCTAATAGTAGTTTACGTCCCATTACTAAATTATATGGTCTGTGAGTGTACAACTGTCGCCAGCTGTACCAATTCTGCTAATTTCAATTACGCCTTACGTATCCTCCCCTGTGAGAAGCGCTCCCCGATACGGTACAACATCAGGCCTGCACCGGTGCCGCAAAGCAGGGAAGACAACCAGTTATCTGTACCCCATACTACGCTGAGCATAGCGAGCAACAGTATGATATCCAGTGCCAGTATACGGTAGCGATAGTAAAATGCCATGATACGCATGCGTTATCCTTATTTTATTGTGACAGTTAGTTGGCAGTAGCCCTGCATGCTGCAATGATCTCATCCACCTTTTGTGGTGTAAGATGCTCGCGGTAATGTTTGCCCAGCTGCATCATCGGTGCATAGCCGCAGGCGCCCAGGCACTCTACCGTCTTCAGCGTGAAAAGACCATCTGTGGTCGTCTCACCTACCCCGATATTCAACTGCTGTTTGATATAATCAATGATCTGGTCCGAGCCATTCAGCATACAAGGACCGGTCTGGCACACCTCAAACACGTATTTTCCTACGGGCTTCAGGTTGAACATGCTGTAAAAAGTAGCCACCTCGTACACCTCTATAGCGCTGATCTGTAACAACGAAGCCACATAATCCATTACTTCTGCACTCAGCCAGCCGTCAAACTCTTGCTGCGCCAGGTGCAACAGAGGTATCAATGCACTCTTCTGCTTCCCGTCCGGATAGCGTGCAATGATCTCTTTTACTTTATTCAGTTTCTCTTCAGAAAATTGAGCCATACTCTGATATGTGTTAGGTACTAGGTACCTGGTATTGATATTATGCTGTATGAATTGTGCAGCGATCGCCCCTGTTAGGCATCCAGCTCCCCTGCGATCAGGTTCAGACTACTCAGGCAGATGATTGCATCACTGAGCATCGCACCTTTCACCAGTTCAGGATAAGCCTGGTAGTAAATGAAACAAGGACGGCGGAAGTGCAGTCGGTAAGGGCTGCGGCCACCATCGCTGATCAGGTAGAACCCCAGCTCTCCGTTCGCCCCTTCCACTGCATGATACAGTTCACCAGGCAGGATATCGGATTCTCCCATTACAATTTTGAAGTGGTAGATCAATGCCTCCATCTTCGTATATACATCAGATTTATCAGGCAGGTAGTACGCAGGTACATCCGCATGGTAAACATCTGCAGGTTCGTTCTTCAGTTTCTCCAGCACCTGGCGGATGATGCTCAGGCTCTCCCACATTTCCGCGTTACGCACCATGAAACGGTCATAACAGTCGCCGGTAGAACCTACCGGTACAGAAAACTCAAACTCTTCATAAGAGCAATACGGATGTGCCACCCGCACATCGTAGTCCACGCCGGCAGCACGCAGGTTAGGCCCGGTAAAACCATAGCTCATCGCTCTTTCGGCGCTGATGCCACCTACTCCCTGGGTACGCTCCATGAAGATGCGGTTACGCGTCATCAGGGTCTCAAACTCTTTCAATGCTTTGGGATATTCTTCCAGGAAACGGTGCAGTTTCTCAAAAGCAGCAGGGGTGAAGTTGCGCTCAAATCCACCTACACGGCCGATATTGGTCGTCAAGCGGGAACCGCAGATCTCCTCATATATTTCATATACTAGTTCCCGGTACTTCATCAGGTAAAGGAAGCCGGTGAATGCGCCGGTATCCACTCCCATTACCCCGTTACAGATCAGGTGGTCGGTGATACGGGCCAGTTCCATAATGATGATACGCAGGTAATCTACCCGCTTAGGCACTTGTATGCCCAGCAGTTTCTCTACAGTCAGGTGCCATCCCAGGTTATTGATAGGTGCAGAACAGTAGTTCAGACGGTCCGTGAGCGGCGTGATCTGGTAATACGGTCTGCGCTCAGCGATCTTTTCAAAGGCACGGTGTATATACCCTACAGTAGATACAGTACTGACGATACGTTCCCCATCCATCTCCAGGATATTTTGAAACACCCCGTGGGTAGCCGGGTGCGTAGGACCCAGGTTCAGCGTCGTCGTTTGCCTTTCTATAGAGCCTTCCGGCAGTTGTATATTTTGCTGCTCTGACATAAGTCGTTGAATAATGATAGTTAAATTTACCGGCCGAACATCTCGTCGTCCTTGTCCACACGCAACGGATCTTCCAGCGGAAATTCCTTACGCATCGGGAAATAGGTCATTTCATCCACGTTGAGGATACGCTTCAGGTTAGGGTGGCCTACGAAGTCCACACCAAAGAAGTCGTATGTCTCCCGCTCCATCCAGTTGGCAGACTCATACAGGGCGGTGGCCGTAAATACCTGCGGCGCTGCCGTAGCGGTATATACTTTAAAACGCAAACGCACCCGGTCCTGGAAGTTGTACAGATGATATACCACCGCCAGCTCTTCGCCACTGCGATCCGGGTAATGTACCGCTGTCAGGTCCGTCAGAAAGCGAAAACGCAGCTCCTCGTCATCAAAAAGGAACTGCATCACTTTCAGGTTCAATTCTTTTGGCGCGATAAAGGACAGCACCCCAAACGATTCTTCAAAGCCAGAGACCTGGTCTCCAAACTTATCTGCCAATCGTTGTTTAATATGCTCGTTTGTCAAAGACATGTACGATGAAGGATTTTTGTTCTTGAATGCTTGCAGGTGAAGGAACTACTCAATGCCGTAAGAGGTCATCAGCTCCTTGTAACGGTCCGTATGACGGCGACGCAGACTCTCATTATGTACCAGTTGCTGGATGTTCATAAAGCCGTCTATGATCGCTTCCGGACGAGGAGGACAACCCGGTACATACACATCCACCGGGATCACCTGGTCAATACCCTGCAATACAGAGTAAGTATCGAAAATACCTCCACTGGATGCACAGGCACCTACTGCCATCACCCAACGAGGCTCGGCCATCTGCAGGTACACCTGCCGCAATACAGGCCCCATCTTCTTGGCAATAGTCCCCATTACCATCAACAGGTCGCACTGACGCGGCGTAAATGCCATACGTTCGGCACCAAACCTCGCCATGTCATAATTGGAAGCCATCGTAGCCATAAACTCGATCCCACAACAGGAGGTCGCAAAAGGCAAAGGCCAGATAGAGTTCTTACGCGCCAGACCTATCACCCTGTCGAATGAAGTGGCAAAAAAACCCTCTCCGGAATATCCTTCCGGTATCTCCACCGTTTTCACCTTGGTATTATACTGAACCGGACGAGCCATTGGATTTCAGATTTAATAGATTTAGAATTTTAATTGCAGCTGCCTGTAACGCAGCAAAAACCGGGTCAACCCTACCCTACTACACCTTAATCTTCCCATTTAAGCGCTCCCTTCTTATAGATATAGAAGAAACCACCCAAAAAGAACGCAACGAACATGACCATCGCCATGAAACCATCCCATCCCAACTCCCGGAAATTGACCGCATACGGATAGAAGAAGATTACCTCCACATCAAATAAAACGAACAAAATGGCAGTCAGGAAATATTTGATAGCAACAGGTTGGCGAGCGTTCCCTTTCTGTTCAATACCGCTCTCAAAGTTGATCAACTTGTCGTTGGTCTTACGTTTCGGCCCCAAAAAATGGGTACCGATCATCGTAATGGCTACAAACCCCAGTGCAGCGATTAACTGCAATACAATAGGAAAATAACTGAATGGAGTATTAGTTGCTGACAATAATTCAGTGACTGTATACATAAGCTTCCCGATAAAAACGTTCTCCGAATTCGCAAAAATACTGCAACTAAAGCCAAAATACAAATCTGCGAAGGTTTAAAATATTATCTTTTTTCACCAATCACCAATAAAAAAACCCCCTGCCAGGCAGGGGGTTTCCTCAGTTTATCAAATTCGTGTATTTATTTCTTGTTCTGACCCTGGGTAGTCTTACCGGCAGGGGCCTTGGAAGCAGCTTTATTAGAACTGTTCATATTCTCCTGAATCTGCTTCGCAGTAGGATCGTTCGGATTCGCACTCAACACTTTGTCCATCCAGATCTTCATATTTTCTTTATCATCCTTGTTGTAGTAGTAGATCATCAGGTACTGATAAGGATAGACCAGCTGCGCTGGCTTCATCTTAGACTCACCCCCTACTTCAAAGAATTTCTGATATACCGGCTGCGCCAAACCTTGTTTCGCATCAGCATCTTTCGCCATCAGCGCACGGCCTTTCCAATACAGACCCAACGCTTCCTGCTGGGGATATTTCTGGATAAAGGCATCAAAAGTGGCACTGGCAGAATCCTGCAGCTGCGCATAGTACTCCATAGTACCTTTCCAGAAGAAATCCTGGATCTTACCGGCATTCTGCTCATCGCTGAAATCACGGGTCAGACGGCCATACCATTCAGCAGAACGTTTGTAGTCACGCAGTCCTTTGAAAGACTCCGCTACAGTACGGTATCTGTCTGCATCTTTGGATGTATCCGCCGTAGCATATTTCTCCAGGTACAAAGAAGCCAGTGAATCATTCACCGCCGCCTGAACACTATCCTGTACTTTTACCCGACCGTAGATCTCACTCAGCAGTTTGTAATCCAAAGGACCCAGTTTGCTGTCGCCTACGCTCTTTACATACTCGTCCATTACCTGCTTAGCTTGCAGGGAATCACCTTTCTGCAGGTAAGAGTCGCCGATCAGCAGGGTCAGCTTATCTTTATAAACTTCATTTGCCTGCTGGATGATGGTTTTAGCTTTGTTGATAGCACCATCGTAATCTTTCTTCAGGAAAGAGATAGAAGCCAGGTAGTACTCATTCTTCAGTTTGTCGTTCGGGTCAGCTACCTCGATATATTTCTGCAGGTATTGCGCTGCATTCTCCAGAGAGAACTGGTTCTTTTTAGGTGTGATGTAGAACTGGTACAGCTCCAGGTAAGCAGGACCATATTTAGGGTCCATATTGGTCGCTTTGCTCCAGTCAGCTACTGCCTGTTCCAGCAGTTTAGCATTGTAGTTCACCAGACCTTGTTTCATTACCGCTTCTGCATTGTTAGCATCTACTTCCAATGCTTTCTCATAAGTGGAAATGGCTTTACCACCATTTTCACCACCCAGGGAGCGGTAAGCGTCGCCCAGTTCGATATAGTCAGCAGCAGTAGCTGTGTATTGTTCTTTTTTCTTGCGGCCTTCATTGTTAAGCAGTCGCTCCATGATGCTGGCTGCATATCCGCGGTCGCCACCTTTTACCTCAGTATTAGCGTCTGCGATAGCACGAGCTACGTCACCGTTACGGCCACCAGTAGCACCGTTAGATGCTTCAAATTTTTGCTTGGCTGCAGCAGCATTACCACTCAGTAGATCGATACGTCCCATACCTGCCTGCAGCAGCGGAGAGTTTGGAACTGCTTGCAATCCTTTCTGGAAAGCGGCAGCAGCACCGTTTTGATTTTCCAATCCCAGCTCAGCTAACCCCAGATAGTAATATCCTCTGTCATCAGTAGGCTTAGCAGCTATCGCTTTTTCTAAATTCTGCTTGGCTGACTGATATTTACCGTAATAAAGGTCCTTCAATCCATCCTCAACAGATTGGGCCATGACGCCATTCGCGACGCACAGCATTGCAACAATTAAACTTTTCCGTCTGTTCATGAGCAATCTGGTTTTAGTTTTAGTTGTGTTAATGATTATTTGATGTTTGCTTCCCTGAACACCACATTCAGTCTGGCTGGGAAGAGCCTGAATTTACTGATCACTAATTGCCCTTCATAACTGCCTAAGAAAGTGGCAAATCCCGTGCCTAACCCATGGTATGGCTCCTTCAGGCCAAAGTAGAATCCTCTCTTCAAAGGATAAGATCCCAAAGCGATATATGCCTGATAAGGCTTCACAAAATCAGACCCATTATCCGCTCTCACCTTCACTACATTCACCCGGTTGGTGAATGCCATCGTCGTCGAATCATTCGGATCTGATATCCAACTTACCCCAATAACACCTATCGCATCTTTATTCTTTGATACATAGTCTACTACCTCTTCGTTGGTCTTAGCCGCCATCGCATCCTTCGGTAAAGGCTTACCTGCATTGATCGAATCACGGATAAAACGTACGGTACTCGAATGCTGATTATCAAACACCACCTGCCACTTACGCCCTTCTGCCGTACCGTCCATGATCTTCCGCACCTGGTCCATCGTAAGGATAGAATCCGCATTAGCCCTGTTCGTAATTAAGGCTACCGCATCCCACGCTAACAATAAACTCTGTGGAGCAATCTTGATCTCTTTAAAGTAATTCTTCTCCTGCTCGTTGAAGTCGCGCGTTACGATCACCAGCCTGGCACTGTCGTTCAAAAGGTCTTTGAAACATTCAGATTCAGGCTTGTAAGATGCAACAATATGCGTTTTGGGATACAACGATTGGAATACTTTGATCTCTGATTCTATGAGCGGCTTATAGGTCTCGTCGACAGAAATTTTTATGGTCCCATTAGTGGCCGTATCCTCCATCCCCTTAGGCTGATCGCTGTTGCATGATATCAGAAGGGTAGCCGCCAGGGCGATCATTCCCCCTATCTGTTTCTTAAGTGTGCAAAACATAGTTATCCGGTGTGTTATCCCCTGTTAAAAAATAAATGTTTAATACCCCTGTACACACGAAATAAACCATATACTATCAGCACCGCACCAAAGATGTTCATCACGAGTGGAGAAACCTGAAACTCACCAATACCGAGCTTCTCCGCTAAAAAAGCAAAAAGTCCAAAGAGCAAAAAGATAATCCCTCTTATCAATTCCCCTAATGGCCGGTATGCGGCCTGAATACGTCTGTTACTTGAATTGTCCTGATGCATTGGCATGTTAGCAAGTTACAATTATACAAAAAATATATTTCTAATCTAGCAAACCGCCCTGCCTGAAAATGTTAAAATCTTTCCCACAGAACGGCTTAAACTCCCTGTTAACAGGCATCTGGAGACAATTTTAATTTTTGAACAACCTAACATTCAGTAGGTTACCGACTATATATACACCCCAGATGACTTTTACTATGTTAAAGGAGTGTTAAGGATTTCCAGTCTTCTAATAGCATATGTTCTTCTTTGTATAAAAGATGGCATTTGTGCCAACATTCCATAACAGTTTATTCCACATTTCTCACCGCCTATCTACTTACAATTATCGCACCTACCCTCCTTACCTTTCCCTCCCCCTATACCGACTATCTACCCGCTCCCTCCTCCACGTCCAGCCGCCTCATTACACTTTTCCCTCAAAATCTTGTAGGTTTGCGGTGATTTTTAAGACCGTTAGTCCCCTTCCGGAGGGAACACACAGCTGATCCGGAAACCGCTCATTATGAAGATATTAATGGTCTGCCTGGGCAACATTTGCCGCTCACCACTGGCAGAAGGCATCATGAGACACCTCGCACAACAAAACGGGCTGGACTGGGAAATAGACTCCGCCGGCACCGGCGACTGGCATGTAGGCGATCCGCCCGATCACAGAGCTATCAAAGTAGGCCATCGCCATGGGGTGGATATTGCCCACCTGCGGGGCAGACAATTCACAGCCGATGACTTCGACCACTTCGACGCCATCTTCACCATGGACCTCAATAACTACCGCGATGTCATCCGCAAAGCCCGCAACGAAGCCGACCGCAATAAAGTCGCTATGCTGCGCGATAACCAACAGCCGGTACCCGATCCCTGGTTCGACGACGCCCTCTTCGAACCCGTGTACGACATGATCCTGCACTCCTGCGAACAGCAATTGCAACAATTGCTGCAACACAAAGGATAACAGCGCAAACCGGCATAAACCTTCTTATTTCATACTAATCACTGCAATAATAAATGATCAAACCTTCCATTCCCAAAGGTACCCGCGACTTCGGCCCCGCCGTAGTAAGAAAACGCAATTATATCTTCCAGGCCATCCGGGAAACATTCGAATGCTTCGGATTCCAGCCACTGGAAACCCCCACCATGGAAAATCTCTCCACCCTCACCGGCAAATACGGTGAGGAAGGCGATCAACTGATATTTAAGATCCTCAATAACGGCGAGATACTGGAAGAGGCACAGAAGGCCCAGAACAGCAAAGAACTGGCCCACCTCCTCTGTGAAAAAGCATTACGCTACGACCTCACCATCCCATTCGCCCGCTACGTAGTCATGAACCAGCACGAACTGGCCCTGCCGTTCAAACGCTACCAAATGCAACCCGTATGGCGCGCCGACAGACCACAACGGGGCCGCTACCGCGAATTCTACCAGTGCGATGCCGACGTCGTAGGCAGCAACTCCCTACTCAATGAAGTAGAACTCCTGCTTATATACGATAGCGTATTTACCAAACTAGGCATGCAGGGCTACGAACTGAGAGTCAACAATCGCAAGATACTGAGCGGACTGGCAGAAGTCATCGGCCGCCCCGACCTGCTCACCGACATCACCGTAGCCATCGACAAACTCGATAAGATCGGCCTCGATGGCGTACACAAAGAACTGAGCACCCGCGGCCTCTCCGACGAACATATCCAGTCCATCACCCGCTTCCTCGATATCAACGGCAGCAACGACGAAAAACTGCAACAGCTGCAAAGCCTGCTGGCCGCCTCCGAAACCGGCCTCAAAGGCATTGCCGAACTGTCATATGTCCTCAACTCCGGTATGGCCACCTTCCACACCACCCCCATCATCGATGTCACCCTCGCCCGTGGCCTCAACTACTACACCGGCATGATCGTAGAAGTGAAAGCCCCGGCTACCGTAAAAATGGGCAGCATCGGCGGTGGCGGTCGCTATGACGACCTCACCGGCTTGTTCGGCCTACCCGGCATCTCCGGCGTAGGCATCTCCTTCGGCGTAGACCGTATCTACGACGTACTGGAAGATCTCCAGCTATTCCCCGAAGCCACCCAGCAATCCACCAAAATACTGTTCTTCCACCTGAGCGAAGCAGCAGGCAAAGCCGCTTTCCAACTGGTCATGCAGCTCCGCCAGCAAGGCATCGCCGCAGAACTGTTCCACGAAGTCACCAAGCTGGATAAACAGATGAAATATGCCAACAAACGGGGTATCCCCTACGTAGGCATCATCGCCGAAAGCGAACTGCAAGACAATATGGTCAGTATCAAAAACATGCAGACCGGCGAACAACAAAAGATCGCCATGAACGCACTGGACAGCTTTACCTTTGCATAATCCTCCCCTCAAAAGGGCCTAAAATACCGAAAGGCTGACCGCTATGGTCAGCCTTTCCTATATCATTCCTATAACATTCCTGTATCATTCGTATAGTCATCCTATAAGCTACCCCTATCCAATCTTATACAAAACCTATACAATGACTATACCCCGGGTATACCTCCGCTATAGAATGCCTATACCATGACTATAGGTTGCTTATACAACGCTTATACAATAACTATAGGATGCTTATACAACCCCATTGTAATTAACTAATTACCATTGGATTATGTTGCGCTGAAAATAAGACGGCCGGTATACACACGTATACCGGCCGTCGCTTGTATGCAGGAATAACTTATTATTTTCCTCTCTTGGCAAATGCTGCCTTGGCTTGCTCCAGGTACTGGATGAAAGCATTCACATCCTCCCTCGGGTCATATCCGTATCCTTTATTCACCAGCGGCTTACCGTTAGTGTCCACCGGGATGTAATACGGCTGCGAGTTACGGTTGAAGGTAGATGCCTGGAAATCCAGGTTCTGCTGACCGATATTTTTGATCTTGGAACCATCGAACGTAGACACATACTGCTCATTATCCGGCAGTGCCGTCTTATCATCCGTATACAGGGATGCTACCACGAAGTCATTACGTAAGATCTTCATCACACCAGGATCAGATAATACGGACTTTTCAAACTTACGGCAGTTCGTACAGGAGTGACCGGTAAAGTCGATCATCAACGGCTTGTTGGCCGCCTTTGCCGCTTCTACCGCCTCTTTATAGTCGAAGAACACATTCTCTACACCTGGTATTTCAGAGTGCAGGATATCAGTGTACTTTTTAGCGCGTACTACCTGGCCTTTATCACCTGTACTGACTCCTCCATCCAGGGCCGCTTCCAGGTTGGTCAGGGAGCGGTGCAGGTTAAAGTCCTGGGAGCCCTCATGCGGCAGAAATCCGCTAATCCCCTTCAAGGGAGCGCCCCATAGCCCGGGTACCATATATACCGTAAAAGTGAGCGCCACAATAGCAAAACACAAACGGGTCACCGAAATATACGGCACATCGCTGTCGTGGCTGAATTTAAGCTTACCCAGCAGGTAGAAGCCTGTCAATGCGAACAGCACGATCCACAGGGCCAGGAACACATCGCGGTTCAGCAGGTTCCAGTGATACGCCATATCCACATTGGAAAGGAACTTCAATGCCAGTGCCAGCTCCAGGAAACCCAGGGTTACCTTCACCGCATTCAGCCAGCCACCGGATTTACCGATCTTGTTCAGCCAGCTGGGGAACAAGGCAAACAGCGAGAACGGAATAGCCAATGCCAGCGAAAAGCCAAACATGCCCACCAGCGGACCAGAGTTACCTCCCTTAGCCGCTAATACCAGCAAATTACCAATGATAGGACCAGTGCAGGAGAAAGATACGATGGCCAATGTCAGCGCCATAAAGAAAATACCGGTCAGGCTGCTCATCCCCGCCTGAGAATCACTCTTACTGGCCCAGGAGCTGGGCAGACTGATCTCAAAAGCACCCAGGAAAGAAAACCCGAACAATATGAAAATGATAAAAAAGATCATATTGGCAATACCATTACTCGCCAGGTTATTCAGCGCGCTGGCGCCGAATATCTTGGTGATGGCAAAACCAAGTAAAGTGTAGATGATAATGATAGACAAGGAATAGGTAAAAGCATTCCGTATACCCTCCGCCCTTGTCTTACTCCGCTTGGTAAAAAAACCTACCGTAATCGGGATCATGGAGAATACACAAGGGGTGATCAATGCCAGGAAGCCACCGCCGAAACAGGCCAGGAAGATCCAGATCAATGATTTATTGGAAGCATCGTCTTCTGCGACCGGTTCAGTGGTAGCTACTGCGCCGGTAGGCGGTTGGGTAGCTGCCTCATTGGCCACAACAGGCTTCAGGTCAAATTTGTGCTCTTCCGGATTCACTTCCTCTCCTTTCTGAACCATAGAGGTGATGGTGCCCGCAATGCTAGTCACCGATTTGGCAGCCTTCACCGTCACCTGCAACTCGACACTTGTCGTGAAGAACTTCACGTTGATATTGTCAAACAGCGGCTCCTTGCGGGTCTGCAACTGCCCTTCTTCCTTGATACCGGTGATCTGGAGTTGGTTACCGCCAGTGCTGTCCAGGACAACGCGGGTATTCGGTTCATCATCTCCCATGGTAGTGGAGTACAGGGACCATCCCGGTTGAACGGTGCCCTTGAAATGTAATATATAGATGCCTTCTCCTTGCTGAGTGATGCTGTTCTCCCACTTCACCACTTCCTGCGCCCGTAAACCGGTCGCCGCCAGCAGGAACATCATAAAGGCCAGTAAATGCTTCATAAATGTAATGGACTTTAGAGACTATAGACAGGTGAATATAAGAAACGAGTTCCGTGGAGGAACTCGTCTCAATGATGTATATGTACTAATGTAAATGTACGGGATGGTATAGCACTTATTTTCCTCCTACTGCTATCGCAAACTCCACCTCTTTCGGCGGCAGACACTGATGGTCATCGCACACCATATACTCCACCGCCCCTTTTACTTTGGTCGCTGCCTTTCCTTTAACGGTTACTTTCTGAATGAAGCTCACCTGGTTCTCAAAGTATTTGAGCTCAGAGTCAAAGTTCTTGTCGAAAGACTTCTGCAGTTTGCCCTGCTCCTGAGGTTTACCGCTTACTGCCACCAGCGGGTTCTTGGCAAACTTAAAGGTAGTAGGTACCGGCCCCTCCCCTGCTTCCTGGGCATACAGGTGCCAGCCCCCATCAATAGTGGCTGTCATGTGCAGTTCGTAGGTGTTGGCATTGATCTTTTTGGAAGTAAAACTCCATTTCACTGGATTCTCAATCTGCGCGCTGGCTAGTACCGGCAACGCAAAGAAGAGTAGTGCAGTTAACAGTTGTTTCATGTGTTGATTTTTTATTAAATGGTTGGTTGGTAAAATACTAAATGCACTTCCGGCACCATTTATTATATTAATTATTGCTGATCAGGCTTTGGAAGATCAGCTGCCCGTCGCGATTGCCAAGTGCCAGGCTGGTAGCGCGCTCAGGATGCGGCATCATGCCAAATACATTTCTGTTCTTATTGCAGATACCGGCTATATTACGGATAGCGCCATTCGGATTAGCACTATCTACATAGTTACCAAATTCATCGCAGTAGCGGAATAACACCTGGTTGTTGACAAACAGCTCATCCAGGGTAGCCTCATCTGCATGGTAGCGACCCTCACCATGTGCTACCGGGATCATCAACGGACGGCCGGTTACATCCTTGGTAATGGAGGTGCTGGTGTTTTCGCTCTTCAGGTAGATATTCTTACATACAAACTGCTGGTTCTCATTTCTTAACAGCGCTCCCGGTAGCAGGCCCGCTTCGCAGAGGATCTGGAAACCATTACAGATACCGATAACACGGCCACCTTTATTCGCGAATTCGATCACACTCTGCATCATCGGGCTAAAACGTGCAATAGCACCGCAACGCAGGTAATCCCCATAAGAAAAGCCCCCGGGCAGCAAAATGCAATCCTCTGTAGAGAACATGCTCAGGTCTTTATCTTTATGCCAGAGTTCAATCACTTCCTGACCCAGGTCATGACGTAAAGAATCTATCATATCCTGATCACAGTTAGAACCGGGGAAGGTGACAACGCCAAATTTCATTCGTATATATTTTTGAATAATAATAATCTGCTAATCAATACTTTCCGAAGGAATTTTCCGCACGTGTCTGGCGGATACGAAACTACCGGAAAAACTGCAAAATTAGTTAGCCGCCTGCACATTTCCATAGCCGTTCATCCCGTTTTAACAAAATGTTGGTTGTCAACAAAATACAAATACCAATCTCCGTATGATCCCACCTGGATCACCCCGGTACCAACTAACAGGCAGACTAATGGGAAAATACTAGCTAAAGTATTGCATCACAATAACATAGGCCAGCAATATAAAATGGATGACATTGGCCATCGTTTCATTGGTAATGTTCCAGAACACATTGCCGGCAAAAAGCGAAAGCGGCAGTATAGCCAATAACCAGTAATCTGGTGAGAAATGAAAGGTAAAGAAAGGGATCAGCATTCCCACAAACACATACACGATCAATACCGCCCAGGTCTTACGCCCCTGGATCAGCATCTTCTTCAGGCTGCGTTGCAGCAGTAACCAGCCAATTATAAAGAACAGTACGCTGGCAACGATCGCCCCCCAGGCTTTATAATCCCTGATGATCGGCAGCTCCAATCCCACTTTGGGAATATGGGTGATCAGGGTCCATTGATCCGTAAGGAACAGGTAAGTACTGAGCAGGTATATGGGGCAGATCAGGCCCAACAAGGCAATGATCCACTCCGCCAGCCGGAAGGACCGCATGATGAGCAGACTAAGTAATAAGAGCAGACAGAAGATAGTGGCCGGAAAATACAACAAACCGCATACCCCCATAGCAAAACCAATATTAAATACCACGTCCCTGGCGGAAGTACGGGTGTACAGCTCTGTCACGCTGTTGATCACCCACAGCATGATCAGGTTGACCAGCAACGCCGGGGAAAACACGTTCCAGCCATGCCACAGGGAAGTGAATAGCAGGTAACTCATCGCCGGCAAATAGGTCGGCTTGGAGAATAACCGGTGATTGTTGACAATACGGGTGAGTAACAAAGACTGTAACAGCAGCAGTAACACCGCAAGCGCCGTATACAGCACAGGGCTGTTGCCGGTAAAAGACTTCAGCCATTTTATCAGCAGCTCATACAGCAGCCCCTGCGACACCTCATCTACAGGAGGAGATGGGTGTAACAGGTAAAAAGACTTAACCAGTAAAGTATATATTAACAGCAGCAATACCGTTAATGGATTGCCGGAGCGAAAAAATCGTATCACAGTGCAAAGGTGTAATTTTTTTGTAAATAGTCCACCTCCTAGAAGTCGATCTTTCCGAAGCAGATATAATTACGGTAGATACAAGGTATCAATACCGATCTGCCACTGATCTGTTTACCATACCGCGGCATCCAGGTGAACCCTTTATCCAGGTTACGTAAAGTAGGCAGGCGGCTGATCTTACCGTCCGGCGCAATGGCATTGTCCACGATCATATAGTTCCGGCGATCCAGCTCGTTATACAGGAAACGCAGTTCGCTGCCTACATTCACCGTCATGTAAGACAGGTAAAGGTCGGCCCCGTCGTCGTACTGGCTCTTGGGAATGAAATTATTCCATTGCAGGTCGCCCTGCCCATCGAAGGACAGGATAGCAATATTATCGTAATGATACCTGTTGCCCTGGCTGTTATTCCAGCCCCAGGGGTTGTAATACCAGGGGGAGTAAGGAGAATAAGAATACGGGGAATAATAACCGCCATAAGGACCACCACCATACATATAGTTCCAGCGGTTCCAGGGCTGGTAACGGGAAGTCGTATAGAAGGCTTCTGCCGTGAGGATAAAGCCACCATCCTTGGTATTGATGATCTTCCTGACGAAATAGTCGTTGAAGGCCGCCGCCGTAGAAGATTCCCCTTTTGCATTGGCTTTTACCTCGTTGCTGAATACCGCCGTCTTTTCATAGAGCACGCTCTTGTTGCGCAGGTCATATTTCGAGAGATACAGACCTTCTACGTTCCCCCGTTTCTGCTTATAGTAGAAGGCGGTGATCAGGGCACGATCGGTACTGTTGTCCAGTTTAAGTTTCAGTTCGTCCAGCAGGCGGCTCTCCAGTTTGAGCGGGGTGACATCAAAAGTATCGGTCACCACCCTTTTTATGATCAGGCTACCATTGACGATATAGTCGCGGTTGCTAGTACGCTCCAGTTTGGTAAACAGCAGGTCGCCGGTATTACTGAGCGTAAAATTGCTCAGGAAGGTACGTTTCTCCATGGGTAATGACAGCCGGCTGTTGTTCATGAACGTAAAAGTACTGTCGTAGAGGTAAGTATAGAATACGTTGTTATCTTCCCTATCCTGGTTGATCTTGTAGATCATGATCTTGCTCTTATCCTCGGAATACTCCATAGAGTATACTTTGTTTTCCTTGGTATAATTGCCGATGCGGGTAGAGTCGATCATCACCGGTTCTCCTTCGAAGTGTCCGTCACCGTTCATACGGGCGCAGAAGCTGAATACCGCATCTTTATGCTGGAACTGGTATATCATAAATACCTTGTTCGGGTAGGCGATAAAGTCTACGCTGATCATCTTTTTAGGCGGGAAATCCACCTTCACCCGTTCTTTCAGCTGCATGGCATTATCGTACACGGAAATAGCATAATCACCCCGGTTGCTTTTATATACCAGGATATTACCGGATACCCTGCCAATGATCTCAAATTCAGTGCTCTTGTAATCGTCCCGTTCCGGCTCTGAGTACACAATCTTTTGAGCCATCAATGAACTACTCCCGAAAAGCAGGCAGACAATCAGACAAAAACGATATAGGACGTGCATTGGTATGATGTTTATAATATCTCGGATATAATCAAATGTAACAGTGTATCGGTTATTCAGCTACCTGACCACCGGACGGCAGCTAATTTAACCAAACCTACACGAAAAAATGCGTATCGCAAAAGGTTTGGTATCAACAATCTCCTCTCCTTACTGTTTAATTCCAAAGACAGTATTTTATTGTGTACTTTTAAGAAATTATTTTTTACACTCATCTGAACTAGATCATATCTTAATGGAGACAGTGCTCATAACCGGCGGAACCGGGCTGATAGGTACAGAACTGACCAGGCTCCTGTTGGAAAGAGGTTATAAAGTGATCATACTGAGCCGTAACCCATCCCGCAGCAGGGACAACGAACAGGTAACCTATGCCCACTGGGATGTCAACAAGCAGGCTATCGATATCAACGCCTTACAACAGGCCGACTATATAGTACACCTGGCAGGCGCCAATGTAGCCGGCAAACGCTGGACCGCCGCCCGTAAAAAGGAAATACTGGAGAGCCGCACCCGCAGCAGCGAGTTGCTATACCAGTCATTGAAGGATCATCCACATAAAGTTAAAAAATTCATCAGCGCCTCTGCTACCGGCTATTACGGCGAAAGCGAAGAAGATCAACCGGCCTTCCGGGAAAACGATCCACCGGCCAGCGACTACCTGGGTACTACCTGCGTAGCCTGGGAGAACAGTGTGCTGAAAGTAGAAAGCCTGGGTATCCCCATCGTCCTGTTCCGTACAGGCATCGCACTCAGTACCAAGGGAGGAGCCCTGAAAGAGTTCTACAAACCCCTTCGTTTCGGCTTTGCCACCATTATGGGCAGCGGCGAGCAGTGGGTCAGCTGGATACACCTGCACGACCTGGTACGGCTGTATTTCAATGCCATCGTCAACAACCAGCTGCAAGGCGCCTACAATGCCGTCGCCCCCAACCCGGTAAAACACCGGGAGCTGATCATGGCAATGGCCAAAGCCGCCAAAGGCAGCAGCTTCATCACCATCCATGTACCCGCTGCGGGCCTCAAACTGGCATTGGGAGAAATGAGTGTAGAGATATTGAAGAGCGTACGGGTGTCCAGCAACAAGATACAAGACCTGGGATTCGTCTTCTCCCACCCGACGATCACCGCCGCTATGGAACAATTGTATCCGAAGTAAACTCCTACCAAACATACCAACAGGCCGTCCGCTGTCGTTTGACATCGCGGACGGCCTGTTTTTTACCTGCTTTTATAATGCCCCCCGCCTTTACATTGTACGGACCGTTGTGAATGCCGTTATCAAAATGCAGGAAGTGAGGCCCGGTCTCGCCTGTAAAAACGGCGCCGCAGTGAGCTTCCGGACCCGTGCTGAAATGGCCGGCCAGGGTATCTAAGCTACTTCGACGTGTATATCATGCAAAAAGGGCTGTCTCTTTATCCGAGACAGCCCTTTGCTATTATACAGGATATGATCATTTAACGATCCATCTGTTCACGCTGTTGGCGGGTCCTTCCAATACGATCTTATAGAATCCGGAAGGCAGCTCTTTTACGTTGACAGTAGCCTGCTGCTGTTGCAGTGGCACTTCTCCCATCAGGCGGTATTCATCCTTTCCTCCTGTTTTAAACTGATTGGTAGTGGCCACCCATATCTTCACTTTTCCTTTCTTGTCCATCGCTTCCCATCCCAATTTAAGCTGGTCGTTGTCCAGTGTAGCCGTTGGCTTTACGAGCGACAGTTTACCGGTCAGTGGTACACCATCCATTTCACGTGCATGCTCCAACGGTATCTTCACATCCAGGAAACGGGCGATACTGGGAGCGATATCCACAATACCTGGTTGTCCGTTCTTGAAGTAGGTATTCAGTCCTTTGGCGTTGGTAACGATCCAGGTGGTACGTTCGCGATCGCTTTGTCCGCCGTGGCCCCTGCCTGTTTTGCTATCGCGGCCATGATCGGTGGTGATATAGATCTGCCAGTCTTCGCCAAACTGTTTACGTCTGTATTCGAGTGCCTGCCAGATACGGCCCACCTGGTCATCGACCATTTTCACGGCTTCATACATCTTGTCACTGTCACCATGCCGGTGTCCCATATCATCGCTGTATTCCAGGTATACCCAGTTCAGGTCGGGCGCCTGTGTACGGATATATTGTGCAGCTTCGTTTACCACTACTTCATCGATCTGATGAATGTACCAGCTTTGTTTGTCGTGTGGGAACCGGGCGGTATCTTTTTCCAGGCCATCTACATGGTGATCGATTTTCAGGTAGCCGGTTTGCGGCAGGCTATCACCCAGCAATTTGGTCCTGTTGTCCAGCCAGGTAGAGAAAACGGCTGTTTGCTTTTGCGGATAGGCCTGTTTGAAATAGCGGAAGATACTCCAGTAGTTGTAGTTCTGCGCCGCGATGTCATTGTCCCACACGTTATGTTTGTTCACCCAGGTGCTGGTAAGCAGGCTATTGTATCCAACGGCGGAGATGGTGGGTGTCTGGGAGTATCCCCCTTTTTCGCCACCTACATAAGCGCGAGTATAGCCTCCTACTGCTGAGATACTGTCCAGATGAGGAGTAGGTTGCTTCTCGATGACATCGGCAGGGATGCCGTCGACGATGATAAATACGGCCTTACGTGCCCCTCGCTGTGCCTGTACAGATAATCCACACAGCAGCAATACACAGGCGGTCATCCAAGTGATGTTGATCCTTTTCATATCGTTAAATAGCAGTTTTTATCGTTCCAAAAAATCAGGATGGGATAAAGATACGCTCCTAATCCTTTTTCAGCAGCCACATGGTGCCATTGATATTGTCACCTTCCGGATACTGGCGGTTGATCGCGTCCTGGACATTGTTACGGTTGCGGTCGAATTCGCTCTCCGGATACATCCAGCGTTTAGGGATGCGTTTGTTATTAAGCACTCCCCCACCGGAAACGTCCAGTTCAGGCAGTCCTGTACGGCGCTGCTCATAGAAAGATTGCCATCCGGAGTTCATGAAAAAGCTGATATGTTTCTGCGTCAGGATCATCTCCAGTTCTTTTCCGGCCACCAGCTGTATAGCTGGTTGTGCCAGGTAAGCGGTGATATCGGCGGCAGGTACTTTAAAGAACTCCATAGACGACTGGATGCCTTTCTTGTAGTAAGCAGCGGCATCGCCGCTTATCCAGCCTCTTACCACTGCTTCTGCCAGTATGAACTGTAGCTCGGGATAACCGAACGCAATACCTGGTTCATTGACAGGGTCGTTATAATAACGTTTCGCTATTTTGGACGCTTCACCGGAGGATACCTTGATAGAGTTCTCACTGATGGTAGCGCTACCCCTTACCCCTCCATATGCATTGAAATCCGTTGCCGGGAGCGAAGCGTATTTATTGGCCTTATCTGCGAACCGGAACAGACGGGGATCTTTCAGCGTCTGCAGTCGCTGTACGAAAGTCTCTTCCAGGTAGTAAGCGGTTTGCAGATTGTTATTATTGAAATAAGGATAACGGTTGTCTTTCAGGTCATAAAACGTGAGCTGTGCCTGATCTGACAGTCCGGTGAACAGCGGATATTTAGCCGGATCTTCCACGATCTCGCGGAAGCGCTGCCTTATATTCAGTTTGCTGTTATTTTCCTTCATCGACAGAGACATCAATATCCGCAGGCTGAAGCTGTTGATCAGTTGTTTCCAGCGTTGTATTTTCCCACTGTATACTACATCTCCCTGTATGTCTGCACCAGCAGGGTCAAGGGCAGCATTCGCTGCTTTCAGGTCGTCAAGTATCGCGGTAAATATGCTTTCCTGGCTATCGTATACCGGTGACAGCTCGCCTTCGGCTCCCTGTAATGCTGTTTTATAAGGAATATCGCCAAATGTAAGGGTCATACGCATGAAGTACCAGGCGCGGAAGAACTTAGCGACAGCCAGGTAAACCGGCTTACCAATACGCTGTGCTTCCTGTTCCATTTTCACTACCTGACGCAGGTTGCCGTAGTCGCCAAACCCGGAGCGTTGCCAGCCATAATACTGGTTATCATCTACTCCATCCGTGTATGCCAGCTGCCGGGTAGACAGCGGAGCGGAGAGGCTGATCTCGCTGAACGCTCTTGTTTCGATAGCGGTGAGTACTAACTCCGGTGAAGCCACCGTAGGTTTATTTGGATCCTGCTGGAAGTCTTCAAATTTCTTACAGGAGATCATACTGCTTATTAACAGCGGGCTCATGGCCCATAATATCTTTCGCATAATCATTCAGTTGGGTGGATCAGAATTTCAGGTTTACGTTAAAGCCCATGCTACGCATAGAAGGCGTCTGCAGGTTATCGGAACCCGGGTCCGGATCGACGTTAGGCAGTTTGGAGAACAGTAACAGGTTACGGCCTACCAATGCCACGGAGGCAGATCTGAAGAAGGTCTTGCCGATCCACTTGGAAGGCACCTGCCACGTGAGGTTCACCTCTCTCAGCTTCAGGAATGTCTCCGAGTAGTAGTTATAGTTATTGTTTGCACTGTTGCTGGTATTGATCATGTAGTCGATGTAGTTCACCGCTTTTTCATTCTTCGCGAAGGTGCGGGTATCAGCAACTACATTGCCATTACCATCGTATTTGATCTCACCGCCAGTTACTACAACACCGGCACCTACATAGGTCGCTTTACCGGCGTTGGCATCATCGCGGAACGAATTGACGGTACCGGGATGTGTACCACCCCACCACATTTTCTGGTTGGTGCTGCTGTAGATCAATCCGCCAATACGACCATCTACGAGGAAACGTAAAGAGAAGTCTCCGAGGCGGAACGTGTTTTCCACACCATATATCCAGTCCGGATCATCATTGCCGATGAAGCGGGAGAAAGGATCTGTTTTAGGGAAACCGTTGCTTTGGTATACGATATTACCTTGCGGATCTTTTTCATATACACTGGTGAAGATGCGGTCCATCCTTTCATTCACACGGATCTTGTTCAACTGGTCCTTACCGCCGAATATAGCATGCAGATATCTGCGGTAGCTACTGAAGTTGGCAGATACATCCCAGCGGAAATTACCGGTTTTTACAGGTGTTCCGTTTACTACTATTTCAATCCCCTTACGCAGGTACTCATGGCCATTTTCGCGGCGGGAGCCATATCCGCTTGCTTCGGACAAGGGTACGTCCACAATATTGTTGAAGTCTCTGGCACGGAAGTAGGTTACATCAAAGCCTAAACGATTATCAAACAACTTAAGCTCCAGACCTGTTTCCCAGGACTGTGTTGTTTGCGGTTTCAGGTTGGGGTTCATGATCGTACTACCGAAAGTAAGCGACGGGATGTTATTCCATTTTACGCCACGATCGTATGCCGGCAGATAGTTGTAGGTGTAATTATCCAATTCCAGACGACCGGCAGACACTTCAGCCCATGAGCCTCTTAGCTTCAGGTAATTAAGCCAGCGTGGCATTTTCACCAGTTCAGATACGACTAATGAACCTGCTACAGAAGGATAGAAGAAGCTGTTGTTTGCCACGGGTAATGTGGATATTTTATCATTACGGCCTGTAACCGACAGGTAGAAAGCACCATAAAATTCCATGTCTACGAAACCGTAGAAACTGTTGGTACGTCTTTCTTCCAATGCGTTAGTACCTTGCAGCGGGTTAGTAGAATTGCTGAGTGTATACAGGCCGGGGATGCTCAGACCGTCCGTACTGCTGGTCTGGTATTTCTGGTTACGATAGTAGTTGGACATACCACCTTCTGCGTGTATGCTGAAGTTTTTGCTGAAGGTATGTTCGTATTTCAGTATGAGGTCGCTGACAATATCGAAGTATTGATCGCTGCCGGTACTGAAGTTACCTCTTGACTTGTCGCTATAACGGATATAGCTATACGGTTCTTTCGAAGTGGTGGTCAGTCCATAAGTATTGACACCGGTGCGGAATTTGGCACTCAGGTCTTTATTGAATTTATAATCCAGGGAGAGTGATCCGAAGGTATTGTCTTTGTAATAACCGCGGAGGTATTCATACGCCTGGAAGTATGGGTTGTTATACCAGGACAGGTTGTAGTGGCGTTGTTGCAGGCCTTCTTTGCCAGGTAGCCAGTAGTTACGCAGGTCGCGGATATCTACATCGGCACCGGTCCAGAGTACGAGATTGTAGAGGTAGTTGGACGGGCCGTAGCCTGTTTCCGGGTAGTTGTTGGTATACTGTCTGTTGTAGCTGATACGGGCATCTGCGCGGAGGCGATCGGTGAGATCGTAATTGCCGGCGAGGCTGAAAGAGCTGTTGTTAAGATCCGTATTAGGTACTACGCCTTTTTGGTAGATGTGGGAGGCAGAAGCTCTGAAACTACCTTTGTCATTGCTTTTGGTGATGCTCAGGTTGTTGGTAGTGATCATGCCGGTGCGGAAGAAGTTGTGTACGTTGTCTTTCCCTCTGGAAAGCCAAGGTAAGGGCACCAGTTTGCCGGTAGCGGGATCTATGGGGCTATTGTACTGAGGAGTTTCCCAATAGCCGCTGGGGGTAGCAGGATCGCGTTGATCCAGTTTAGGGCCCCATATCCAGCCAGAACCTTCGGTGCCGCCGCCGGAGCCGTCTACGTAGGCGTATTTGCCTTTGTTACCGCTGCCGTACACCGATTGTACTTTAGGTATACGGATATAGGAAGGCTGAAACATGGTGGAGGAGTTGAACTCTACAGACAGTTCTTTTCCTTTTCCACGTTTGGTGGTGATCATGATGGCACCATCTTTACCAATGGAACCGTAGAGTGCGGAGGCGGACTGGCCTTTCAGTACGCTGATGCTTTCTACGTCATCCGGGTTTATTTTCCACATATCTGCCAGTTGATCGGGGATACCATCTATTACGATGAGTGGTTTGGCGCCACGTAGTGATATGCCTGCATTCTGGAACAGATCGGTGGAAGTACGTATGGTAAGACCCGCTACGCGGCCGGTCAATGAGTTAACGAGGTTAGGTTCACGTGCCTGGGTCATGGTGTTCCCTTTCACTTCCTGTACGGCGTAGCCCAGGGATTTCTTTTCTTTCTGAATGCCGAGGGCCGTTACTACTACTTCGCTGAGGCCGGAAACATCCTGTTGTAATACGACATTTATTTCGCCGGCGCCGTTGACTGGCTGGGTCACTGTTTTATACCCGATGAGGGTAAATACCAGTTGGTCGTTGGTTTGGAGACCCTGCAAGGTATAACGACCTTCGGCGTCGGTAGCGGTACCTTTTGTTTTGCCTTTAACAGCAATGGTTACACCCGGAAGTGGAGCGCCATTGCTGCCATCGGTCACTGTTCCTTTAACTGTGAATTGTTGTTGTTGCTGTTGTACGGTATTGAATGATTTAACGGCGTAATAGTTGCCATATATCCATTCGCATGTCAGTCCTATCTGCTGCAACATGGCGGGAACGGCAGTCTGCAGGTCGGCCTGTTCGAGGCGACGCATTTGTTGCTCACTGATGGTTTTACCAGCCAGTACATGGCTGTTATAGTTGAATTTGACCTTGTGAAGCTGTTCCAGCCGGCTAAATACTTCTTCCATCTGGTATGTTGACCGGGGAGCTGTTCTTACGGTCCTTGCCATCATATCCTGCGCTATGGTGGGCGCGCTGACAGCGGCATTGAGACATAATGCTATACCTACTCCCCTGAGGATAAGTAGCTTTTTTTGCATAGAGGATGCTTTTAGAATCAGTAAAACGTTGTTGTGTGTGGCGAGGGTCAATGAGCCGGCCGGATCATCATTTGCCTGCCTGATTTATCTATCCTGATATCAAGTGATTGTTCCAAGATCGGGAGGATACTTTCGAGCTTGTCTGAAGGAATGGTACCGCTGAACGGTAGCTGCTTCAGTGCCGGGTTGCTGAACCGGAACTCTATCCCGAATTGTGTTGTTATCCAGCCGGTTACTTCGGACAGGCTGGCCTGTTGGAAGGTTTGTTGTCCTACTTTCCAGCTGGAGGTAAGTGTGGTGTCGGCGGTCTGTTGTTGCAGTTGCATGGTCTGCGGATCATAGAGGACCATTTGTCCTGGTGTCAATATGATCTCTGCGTTATTGTCCCTGGTGATAGCCGCTACTTTAACTTTTCCACTATTTAAGGTGACAGCAGCTTTATTGTTGGTATATCTTACATTGAACTGAGTGCCCAGTACGCTGACCTGGAGGCTATCGCCGGCATGTACGACGAAGGTCCCTGCATTTTTGGTGGCCGGAGCGATTTCGAAGAAGGCTTCCCCATTGAGCCATACTTCCCGTTTGTTGCCATAGATCGCGACGCTATCATACCGTAATTCGGAGCGGGCATTGAGGGTGATGACGCTGCCATCTGCCAGGGTCAGTTTCCGCAGCTGTCCGTAGTCGGTGCTGATCTTTGTCCACACTGGTTGTGTAGCGGGTTGGCGCCAGAACCAGGCGATACAGATGATGATACCGATGGTAACGGCGGCAGCCATCCAGCGTAGCAGCGGGAGCGTACGGGAGCGTGGCGCCGTGGTGGCGGTAGACAGTATATGCCCAAGGATGCGTTCGGAGGCAGCCGCTTCCAGGCTGGCTGGTGCAGCGGTGTGCATCATAGCA
The DNA here is from genome assembly GCF_020386615.1 of Chitinophaga pendula. NCBI lineage: Bacteria > Pseudomonadati > Bacteroidota > Chitinophagia > Chitinophagales > Chitinophagaceae > Chitinophaga > Chitinophaga pendula. The sequence goes on along the minus strand of NZ_CP077769.1, from coordinate 7,527,829 downwards.
TCAATATCCGGCAGGGCGGATGCGTCGCCCTCGGAGAGGTAGGCTATCAGTTGCGCTTCTTCTGCTGGTGAAGTGCGGCCTTCGGCGTGTTTTACAAATAATTGTCTGATATATGACAGTCCCTGATGGGAATCCTCCATGTAATTGTTTTATGATCTTATACAATGCCGGATAAAAAGAGGACGACGCTTAACAGAAATTTTTTTTGAGCGGATCGCCCTTTGATGATCTGTTATAAAATGTTCACTGCTAGCGATATACCGGTAGCTTAAAAATGGAGCTCTCTCAATAGCGGGCTGGTGGTGATGATCAGCAGCGGAATAATGATGTCATGGTGGCCCTGTAGTTTCTGGCGCAGGAAGCTGTTGGCTTTTACGATCTGGTCTTTGACTGTGCTTTTGGACAATTGCAGCCGGGTGGCGATCTCTTCGTGAGAGAGCCCTTCGATACGGCTCATGTAGAAGATCAGCCGGCGTTGTGGAGGCAGCTGCTCCATGATGGCGGATTTGAGGCGTTGCAATTCTCCCAGTGAGATATGTTCTTCGGTGATATTAGAGCTAAGCGGTTGGTGGTAGAAAACGGTTCTTTTTAATGTTTCGTCCCGGGCGGATTTTTTCATCCAGTTGAACACACAGTTTTGCGTGGCCGTGTAGAGGTAGGCTTTAATGGACTGTGCGGGGTCCAGGTGCTGGCGATTGATCCAGACTTTCATAAAGACTTCCTGTACTATTTCTTCGGCCAGCATGTCAGAGCGGCACATTTTGCGTGCATAGCCATACAGCGGGTCCTTGAACGCATAGAAGAGGTCACGGAACGCGGTAGCGTCCCCTTCTCTGATCTTGGATACGTATTGCTGTACGAGTGGATCCATCTTAAGAGCGCAAAGTTGAAAAATTCTTCCGAAGGGGCCCTTGTTTGCCCTATTAAATAATGGTAAAGTATTGGACGATGCCGTTGGTTGATTGATGCTCAATATAAGCAAATAACTATCAGACCGTCAAATTTAGTGTGTTAAGCGGGAGATGACCTGGTGCATGGCTTCGGCTTTGAGGAGGCATTCTTCCCATTCTTTTTCGGGATCGCTGTAGAAGGTGATGGCGGAGCCGGTTTGGTAGGACAGGTATTGGTTGGCGGCGTTGTAGAGGATGCTGCGGATCACGACGTTAAAGTCGAAGCGGCCATCGGGGGTGATATAACCCAATGCGCCGGAGTAGAGGCCGCGGCGGCTTTTTTCGTACTGTTCGATGAGTTGCAGTACCCGGATCTTGGGGGCGCCTGTCATGGAACCCATGGGGAAGGTGGTGGCCAGCAGGTCAGTAACGGCGGTTCCTGGTCTGGGGGTGGCTGCTACGGTGGAAACCATATGATGTACCTGCGCAAAGGAGTGGATGCCGCATAGCTCTGTTACGTGTACGCTGCCTTTTTGGGCGGTATGGGAGAGGTCGTTGCGAACGAGGTCGACTATCATGATATTTTCGGCTCTTTCCTTGCCGCTGTCGTGCAGCTGCCGGGCGGCATCCTTATCAGCCTGTGGGTCTTTATGGCGGCGGGAGGTGCCTTTAATAGGCTGGGAGATCACGTTATCGCCGGTATGTTGCAGGAAGCGTTCGGGACTGGAGCAGATGAGGTAACGGTCGCCGGTACGGTAGTAGGCGGCAAATGGTGCCGGTGATAAGGCATTGAGCTGACGGAACAGGGCCAGGGGGTCGGCGGTATAGTTAGTGATAAAGTTTTCGCGGCAGAAGTTGACCTCATAGCAGTCGCCCAGGTGTATATGGTGTTGTAACTGCTGCACGGCATGGAGGTATTGTGTACGGTTCAGGTGTGCAGCGGGTGCGGGTGCATGGGTGTTGCCGGCAGTTATTGGCGGCGGAGTGGTATGGCATTGCAGGCAGGCGTTGTAGATGGCGGCGGCCGCGCTTGGTTTGGGATCGTGTATACCGATATGTACCTGTCCGGCTTCCAGCAGGATGATGGTAGCGGGCTGGAAGAAGTAGAGGTCGGGGAATCCGATGCTATCGGGGTGGCTGGAGGTGAGGCCTGGTTGTGTTTCGTTTTTGAGATCGTAGGCCAGGTGTCCGAACAGCCAGTCGCCGGTGGTATTGAAATATTGCTGTAATGCGGGGAGTGCTTTTCCTGCGGGCATTTGCAGGGATGACAGGGATTCGGTGGCGAGGATAGCTTCGTAGCGATGATACGGGGACGGGTAATCGTTATTATCCAAAAAACAGCAAATATTGAATTGGTTGGCCCAGTTCAACATTTGCTGTTTAAAAACTTTTTGGTCTAGAACGGGAAAAGTGTGAAATATCCTGATGTTAGCACGCTTTAGAGCTTAGAAATCGTCGTCGTCGTCGTCAAATCTATCGTTGAACATATCCATATCCTTGAACTCATCGTCGAAGCCCAGGTCATCATCGTCATCGCCGGTTTTTTTGCTACCGCCAGCAGGGCGACCACGTTTGCCTTTAGATTTAGGCATGTCGAATTCCTCGAAGTCAGGGTCATAATTTTCGTCATCTTCACCTTTCTCCCACGCGTCATCTGCATCATCCAGATCATCATCATTGTCGTCATCATCGTCGTCATCTTTGCTTTTGGACTTAGAAGCTGACTTATCTGATTTTTTTGAAGCAGCAGACTTACGGGGAGTTTCCTCCTCATCCTCTTCCTCATCGTCCTCTACTTCCTCCTTTTGGGGCTTGCTGGCAGCCTTGGCAGTACCTTTGGACTGCTTGGGAGTAGTTTTTTTGGTCTCTTTTTCGTTATCAGATTTTGATTTCATAATAGGTCTACTTATTTCTTTAGCGTAAAGTTTTAACAGTTTTTTTTATTCGCCAAATTTTTTTTGCGCTATTTTTTTTGTACTTTTTTTGGTCCTATTTTTCGAGAATCTGATCTCTGCCGGGTCCATTGGACACGTATGCCACGGGCACTTCCAGGTATTTCTCCACAGCGCTAACGAACGTTTTCATTTCCAATGGTAATTCATCGTACTGCTTACAATTTGCAGTTGGTTCTGACCAGCCATTGAATTGTTCCCAAACGGGTTTTATGTCTGCTTCGTTGATCTGATAAGGCACGTTTTCTGTCTTCACGCCATTGATTTCGTAGGCGGTGCAGGCGTATAGTTCGTCGAATGCGTCGAGTACGTCGCTTTTGGTCATTACGAGTTTGGTAACGCCGCTGAGCATGGAGGTATAACGGAGGGCGACGAGGTCTATCCAACCGCAGCGGCGGGGTCGTGCGGTTACGGCGCCGAATTCGTTGCCGGCAGCGCGGAGTTTGTCACCGGTTTCGTCATAGAGTTCGGTGGGGAACGGGCCGCTACCTACGCGGGTACAGTAGGCTTTGGTAACCCCGATTACATCCCGGATCCAGCGGGGGGCGATGCCCAGGCCTGTACAGGCACCGGCGGATACAGTGTTGGAGGAAGTTACGAAGGGGTAAGTACCGAAGTCGACATCGAGCATGCTACCCTGTGCGCCTTCTGCCAGTACCTGTTGGCCGGCTTTCAGCTTTTCGTTGAGGAAGTATTCACCGTTTACGATGTTCATGCTTTTGAGGAACTCTACGGCGTCGAAGAATTCGGTTTCCCATTCGGAGATATCTTCATTGAAGTTATATCCATCCAGCAGGTGTTGGTGTTTGAGTTTCAGTTTTTCGTAGCGGGCCTGGAAGTCGGCAGCCAGTACGTCGCCTACGCGGAGGCCGTTACGGCCGGTTTTATCCATATAAGCGGGGCCGATACCTTTGAGGGTAGAGCCGATCTTATCGTTTCCTTTGGACAGTTCGGATGCTTTGTCGAGTGCACGGTGAGAAGGTACGATGATATGGGTACGATCTGCGATGAAGAGGTTCTTTTTGAGATCGATGCCCAGTGCGGCGATCTGTTCGCATTCCTGTTTGAATGCTACGGGATCCAGCACTACGCCGCTTCCGATAAGGTTAATGGTCTTATCATGAAATACACCGGAAGGGATGGTACGCAGTACTACCTTTTTCCCATTTACATACAATGTGTGTCCTGCATTGGGACCGCCCTGGAAACGGGCTATCACATCATATTTACCTGCAAAATAGTCCACGATCTTTCCTTTGCCCTCATCGCCCCATTGCAGGCCTAACAAAACATCTACCATAACTGATGATATTAATTTTAAAAAGAAGTCGCAAAATTAAGGTGAAATAGGAAGAAATGCACAAATTTCTCTAGCAACAATCTTTATCGTCCACAAATGCCCGTAAATGGCTGTTCGGGCCATTTACGGGGGTATTTATTATCTGTGGGGAATATAATGTCTTTTTTACTCTTCTTCCAGGCGATTTACGGATTGGATACCATCCAGTTTTTTGAGTCTTTCCACCAGTTCGTCGAGTTCTTCTTTATCATGTACGTATACTTTGATAAGCCCTTCGAAGAGACCTTCTTTTGATTCGATGGAGAGGGCGGAGATATTGACCCTTAGTTCGCCGGAGATGATATTGGTGATTTTGTGGATCACGCCTACATCGTCCATACCGATGATACGGAGGCCGGTGAGGAAGGATATTTCCCTGTTCTTCACCCATTTGGTCTTTACGACGCGGTGCCCATAGTTAGCCAGCAGTTGTGCGGCATTGGGGCAATTGGTGCGATGTATTTTGAGGCCTTCGCTGGCGGTGATGAAGCCGAATACGTCATCGCCGGGGATGGGGCGGCAGCAGTTAGCCAGCTTATAGGCGATCTTATCGGAGCTTTCGCCAAATATGATCAGCTCGGCATCTTTCTTAGAAGGTATCTGGTGTCTGACATGCTCTTCGGGGATGTGTTCCGGCTGTTGTTGTTTGACGGGTTTGGGTGGTTCCAGTTTATCTCCCAGGACATTGAATTCTTTGAGTTCTTTCAGGTCGATGTTTTTGACTGCGATCTGGTAGTAGAGGTCGAGGGGGGATGGTTGTTTATAGAACTGGACCAGTTCGTTGATATTATATTGGCTATTGGAGATCTTCATGTGATCGAGTTTGCGTTCGAGGGCCGCTTTCCCGTCCATGGCGATCTTTCTTTTTTCTTCTTTGAGGGCGTCTTTGATCTTGGATTTGGCTTTGGCGGTAAGCACAAAGTTGAGCCAGTCTTCAGACGGTCGTTGTTTGTTGGAGGTGATGATCTCTACCTGGTCTCCGCTGCGCAGTTTATGGCTGAGGGGGACTAGTTTGTAGTTTACTTTGGCGCCGATACATTTGTTACCTACGGCGCTGTGGATCGCATAGGCGAAATCCAGTGCGGTAGAGCTTACCGGCAGTATTTTAAGGTCACCTTTAGGGGTGTATACATAGATCTCTTCGGTGAAGAGGTTGCTTTTAAAGTCGGCGAGGAAGTCGAGGGTATTGGAATCCGGGCTGTTGAGTATTTCGCGGATCTGGGAGAACCAGAGGTCGAACTTGGATTCCTGGTTACTATTCTGATTACCCTCTTTATAGCGCCAGTGGGCAGCGAGGCCTTTTTCGGCATAGTCGTTCATCCGTTTGGAGCGGATCTGGACTTCGACCCATTTACCCTGGGGGCCCATTACGGTAACGTGGAGGGCTTCGTAACCATTGGATTTGGGGTTACTGAGCCAGTCGCGGGTACGTTCGGGGCTGGGGTGATAGAAGTCGGTGATGATGGAGTATACTTTCCAGCAATCTGACTTTTCCTTATCTATAGGAGCATCGAGGATGATACGGATGGCGAAGAGGTCGTATACTTCTTCGAAGGCGACGTTTTTGGTTTTGATCTTATTATATATGGAATGGATGGATTTGGGGCGGCCATATATTTCGAAGTTAAACCCTTCTTCCTGCAGTACTTCCTTGATAGGTTTGATGAACTCGTTGATGTAGCGGGTACGTTCGCGTTTGGTCTCTTTGAGTTTCCGGGCGATGTCCTTATAGGTTTGTTGCTCGGTGTACTTCATGGCCAGGTCTTCCATCTCGGATTTGATGTTATACAAGCCGAGGCGGTGTGCGAGCGGGGCGTAGATGAATACGGTCTCTGACGCTATTTTGAGTTGTTTTTCCCGGCTCATGCTGTCGAGGGTACGCATGTTGTGCATACGGTCGGCCAGTTTGATGAGGATGACACGGGGGTCATCGGCCAGGGTAAGCAGTATCTTTTTAAAGTTTTCTGCCTGTGCGGTGCTGGTGCTGGAGTCTATGACGGTGGATATTTTGGTGAGGCCGTCGACGATGTGGGCGATCTCTATCCCGAATTCCCGTTCTACATCTTCCAGGGTGATCTCGGTATCTTCTACGGTATCGTGTAGCAGGGCGCAGATGGCGGAGCGGACACCAAGGCCTATTTCTTCTACACATATTTGTGCTACTGCCAGGGGGTGAAGGATATACGGTTCCCCTGACTTGCGACGCATGTCTTTATGTGCATCTGCTGCCATTTCGAAAGCAGTACGGACCAGTTCGCGGTCTCCTTTTTTCAGACGGGGTTTTAAGGCCCTCAGTAAGGCGCGATAATGGCGGACGATCTCTTTTTTCTCCTGCTCTTCGTCAAGATTATATTTTTGAACAACCACTGTTTCCATTGGGACTAAAGTTACGAATTTGCCGGATTTTAATGTATAAGGGGGAAATGCGCCGTCTTATATCTGCTATAAGATACTGATAATATGTGTATTAGTGAAACAATACTGCGGCCAATCGAAGGGGGAGGTGCGGCTGGCGGGAGAGTGATGGGTATAGGACGGCTATAGGAATGATACAGGAGGACTATGGGAGAGGTGGACGGGAGTGCTGGCATCCTGGTCAGGAAGGTGGGTATTGGGGGGGGCCGGAGCGGCTGGTCATCACCGCTCCGTCAGTGAGTGAATGGAAAGGGAATTTGGGGATGATCAGTGAGGAGTATTGGCGCCAAGGGGGCATTTTTGCAATACTTCCCAGCTGAGGCCATTGTGCCGGAGGAGGTACATATTGTTAACGCGGAAGGCGGCGTTGAAGGGTCTGCTTTCATAGTCGGGCCAGGCATCTGCAAACTGGTCTTCGTCGAGGTCTTTGAAGGCCAGGGTGATATGGGGGGTAAATCGTTTTCTGGCTAACATTTCGCTGAAGCCGAACTCTTTGCGGAGGAAATATATGAGTTGCAGGTGGAGGTTGACGATGGGTGGTGTTTTTTCTACCTGTATATAAATGACTCTTTTATCGGGTTGGGGTTGGAATCCGAATCCGTTGAGGAAAACTTCGAAAGGCTGCTGGGAGGCGGCGAATTCGGTGAGCGCGAGGCTTAATTCTCTTTCGAGGCCGGGGTGGGCGGTGAACGGGACTTGTATGGAGATATGCGGCATTGCTTTCAATGCGGCGACGGGGCCATAGAGCTGGGCGAATTCCTGTTTGAGGCGGATCACTTCTTTGCCGACGGCGGCATTGGGCAGGAGGGCGATGAAATATATTTTGTTGAGTTTTCTTTCGGTGTTTTTATCGGGGCGGGTGTTACGGCGGAAGTTATTTTGTTTGCCATAGTTTTTGCGCTTACGCTGGTCAGGCTGTGAATGGTCTTGCCAGTTGCGTTGCGGGGCATTGCGCCGATCGTTATTATATGAACCATCGTTATGACGATCCTGGCGGTCATGGTATGGCTCTTCCTTTCTGTATCTTTCGCGGGGGTCGTTATAGTAAGGCCTTTCATTCATTTGCTGACGGGGTTGGTTGCTCGGGGAATAAGTCATGGTGAACGTTTTTAATGATCTGATGAGGGCGTTTGCATAGTTGGGGTTGATGGCGTTAGGGGGTTGGGGTGCTATTATCAGGGTACATTGAGCCGGAAGCCTACGTTGTGTAGTGTTTCGAGGTGAATGTTGGGATCAGCGCGTAAGTGTTTTCGTAGTTTGGTAATGAATACGTCCATGCTTCTGCGGGAGAAGAAGTCTTCTTTTCCCCAGATATTGAGGAGTATATCGGATCGTTTGAGAATTTTATTGGCATTTTCTACCAGGTATTTGAGCAGCATTGTTTCTCTTGGGGTGAGTACGCCGATCTTTTGTTGTTGGTCGTCGACTACTTCCAGGAGTTCGTATTTGAATGTGAGTTTGCCGACGGTGTGGGAGGTGACGTTATCGGATCGCCAGGTGACGTTACGGCGGAGGAACACTTTCATGCGCAGGAGTAGTTCTCTCATGCTGAAAGGTTTGGTGATATAATCGTCGCCGCCTATTCTAAATCCTTCGAGGCGGTCTTCTTCCAGTGTCCGGGAGGTAAGGAACAGGATGGGGATGATCATGTTTCTTCGTCTTATTTCCTGGGTGAGTGCGAGTCCATCTTTTTTAGGCATTGCGATATCGAGCAGGCAAATGTCGAATGTCTCCCGTTGGAATTTTCTCCAGGCCATTTCGCCATCGCAGCAGTATACTACTTTATAGCCTTCGTCTTCCAGATTCTTTTTTATAACCCAGGCTAATTGCACGTCGTCATCCACCAGCAGTACACGTACTTTGTGCTGCACCATAGTGTATAGAATTTTAAGTGATTGGAAAAAGGAACTATCGGCCATCTGGTGGCCATTGAGGTTACACAGCTGACTCCCCTATCGTTTGTACCTGCAATTTTGGGAATTAAAATCTTCGATTCGTTAACAAGACGTTAATAAGTAAAAAATGATTAGGTATTTTAGCGTGCGGAGTCCTTATCAGTGGCGGAAACAGACCGAAATGATAAGTAGATAACCGATATGATAAGTAGTATATCCATTCTAAAAAAGGGCCACCCTTTTTACGCGGCCGGATGGCAGGTAAAAAGGGTGGTGTGATGGCGATACTTCGGCCGTTGTTGTTTATTATTTTTCGATCGCGGAAATATGTATGGCGATCGCGTGTTGCGGTTTTATTCGTGGTGTGCTGGGAGGTAAGGTGACCATCACTTTATTTCCCTCTTTTTTCCATTTCAGGCGGGTGTTGTTGCCTAGGAGGGACAACCGGGCATTTTGTGCCGGCAGGAGGCCGTTGAAGCTGATCTGTGCTGGTAGTTGTTCGCCTTCATCCAGGAGATAGATGGCATATACGCTTCCATCTTTCTTACGGGTGAAGCAGACCTTTCCATCTTTATAGGGGGCGATGGAGCGGGTGCCGTATATGGCATCTCCGTTGGTATTCATCCAGCTGCCGATCTCTTTCATGGTGGTATAGGCAGCTTCGTGCCAGGTACCGTCGGGGCCGGGTCCGATATTGAGGAGGTAGTTACCTCCTTTGGCTACGATATCCACGAGGTTGTGGACGAGCTGTGTAACGGATTTGTATTTATCATCCGGGGAGTATGACCAGGAGCCACCCATTGTCATGCAGGTTTCCCAGGGGTAGTCCAGTGGCTTATCGGGTATTTGTTGTTCGGGCGTGCGATAGTTCTCATAAGGGCCATGCACGCTGCGATCTACCACGATGAGGCCCGGCTGATGTTTGCGAGCCATGGCGGTGATAGCTGGCATATTGATATCCTGGTCCTGGGGTGGGAGTTTGCTCCAGCTCAGTGATTCTTTGGTTTGTTGTTTCAGTGGGCGTACCCAGCCACCATCGAGCCAGAGTATTTCTACTTTACCATAGCCGGTCATCAGTTCTTCGATCTGGTTGTAGGTGAACTGTCTGAATTGTTCCCAGCGTTGGGGATATGTTTTGATATCGTAGTTAACATTCCTGTCTTTGGGTGGGAAGTAGGGCCACCAGTAGTATTCGGTATGCCAGTCGGGTTTGGAGAAATAGGCCCCGGTGTGGATACCTTCTTTGCGGAAGGCTTCGAATACGGCTTTGGTGACATCTGCGCGTGGATCTTTACTGAATGGGTTACTGGGAGCGGTGATCTTATAATCTGTTTGTTTGGTATCGAACATGCAATAGCCATCGTGATGTTTGGTGGTGAACACGAGGTACTTCATGCCTGCTTCTTTAGCGGCTTTGGCCCAGCGGGCAGGATCAAAGTTGGTGGGGTTGAAGGTACGGCCCAATGCTTCGTATTTCTGTACGTATTCGTAGTAGGGAATGCCCGCGGGTTTACGCTGTGTCCAGCCCTCATCTTCGGGGCAGAGGCTCCAGGACTCTACTACGCCCCATTGTGAGTAGGGCCCCCAGTGCATGATGAGCCCGAACTTCCAGTCCTGCCATTCTTCCAGCTTTTGTAAAACGGCCGGATCTTTCTCGGGTACATAAGGGATTTCTGCTTCCTGGGCGCAGGCGACACTGATTGTCAGGACGGTGGCAGCCAGCGTGGACCATAGTTTCTTCATGTTCAATGTTTATAAGTGTCAATCAAACTCATTACCTGTAATTGCTGTTGCGCTGCTTGTGTGGACAGTCCGGCGTGCAGGCGGATCGTTACGGGCATACCAGGCAGCAGATCGAAGTAGTTGTCGCTGAAACGGGCATCCGGATCGTCTTTCAGGGAAAGATATACGTGGCGGGCCAGTTTGTCAGTACGTAACGTTATGTATAATTCTTCCTGTTGCCGGGTGATACTAATTGCGATAGCCGGTCTTTCCAGTTGTAATGCTTTTGTACTCGCAAAGTAATGTACATTATCGCTCAGCACCTTATTGTCTTTTACCAGTTTCATATAGCATATTACCCGTGAGGTATCCGCTTTCCCCAGTAATTGGGTAGTGGGGGCGGCGTATACTTTGCTGCTGGTATTGGCGGGGATGTGCACTTGTTGTTTGTGGGTATTGATGATATGTCCCTGTATATCCATGACCGTTATTTCGAGCATGGCGGTCAGCGGTTGCAGTTCGTCTGATACGATCCAGGTATGCAGGGAGTCCTGTTGTTGTACGGCGGAGATCATTACCGGCGCGAAGGCTTTTCGTACGTAATAGTGCAGTGCCTTCCACCGTCCGAAGTAGTCGATACCGGACCAGGAGGGGCCGGGCCAGCAATCGTTGAGTTGCCAGTAGAGGGAACCCATACAATAGGGTTTGGCTTGCCGGTGTGCTTCCATGGCGATCTTCATCCCTTCTGCCTGTAGTACCTGCGACAGGTACAGGAAGGAGGGGAAGTCTTTAGGAGCGCGGTAGTCGCGTAACATATAGGTATTGATCGCCTGGTTGCCGCGGGTGGTGCTCTTTTGGTGGGAGAGCATGGACGGGGAGTAGCTGTCATTTTCGTGTTCGCCGGCAAAATGGCGAACGGTGGCTAGTTGAGGGAAGGATTGAAATCCGTATTCACTCATGAACCGGGGTATATGAGAGCGGAATGCATCGAAGGGCTCCATGCCATGCCAGACGCCCCAGTAGTGATTATCTCCTTTGGTAAAGTCTTCTTTCTTCCCCCAGTTGCTGATGGGGGAGGAATGGAAATAAAAACGGCCGGAGTCCAGAGTGGCGACCTGTTGTGGCAGTAATTCCCTGAACAGCTGTTCGTATCCTTTCAGCATACGCTCCCATTGCTGGTTGGTATATCCGTATCCCTCTTTCCAGCCCCAGTTGTTGATAGCGACACCGACCTCGTTATTGCCACACCACAAAGCGAGGCTGGGGTGGTTGCGGAGGCGGGTGATGTTATATGCTGCTTCTTCTTTTACATTTGCCAGGAATGTTTTACCGGAGGGATATAGGGTGCAGGCGAACATAAAATCCTGCCAGACGAGCATACCTTGTTCATCGGCCAGTTCGTAGAAGCGATCGTTTTCATAGCTGCCGCCCCCCCATACACGTACCATATTGAAGTTGGCAGCTTTCATATCGGCGAACAGCTGCTGGTATTTTTTGTCGCTGACGCGTGGCAGGAAGTTATCCTGGGGGATGTAGTTAGCCCCTTTCGCAAAGAGGGGGCGGCCATTTACTTCCAGGTAAAAACTTTCGCCCAGGCTGTCGGGGCGGTTGATGACCTGTATGGTACGTAATCCTATTTTCACTTCTTTTCGCGCCAGTATGCCTTTGTCATCAGATATGGTGACTTGTATTGTGTAAAGATGAGGGGTACCCCATCCGTTGGGCCACCAACGTTTGGGTTGGTTGATGGTAAACGGCAGTTGCAAAATGCCTTCGCCTTTTGAGAGGAATGTTTTCTGCTGTATGGGCCGGAAGCTATTGTCTTTGCTGGTGATCTCCACTTTGTATTTTCCTGCATCTGCGGTAAATACGGTGATGGCGGCCTGTATCTGTGCCTGTTCATCGGTGATTGACCGTTGTTGCATCCATGCATCGCGGATGGTGACTTTATCCCAGGCCCTCAGTTTTACGGGGCGCCATATGCCGCTGGTGACGAGGCGCGGGCCCCAGTCCCAGCCGTAGTGATAAGGAGCTTTGCGGGCATATACGCTGAGGGGTATATCGCTGGCATCGTTGCCAGCGGGATATATGAGTCCATCTTGCAGGAAGTTGGGCATATCGTGTTTGATCGGGCTGTAGAAGACGATGCGTAATTCATTGCGCCCTGTTCTTATGACCTCTTTCACATCGACGGTACGGCCGACGAACATGTTATTGCTTTTGAGTATATGCTGCCCATTAAGGTAGATGGCAGCGTAGGTATCAAGGCCCTGGAGTTCGAGTTCGAGGGCATCGTGTGCGGTCCAGTCTGCCGGCACATCGAAGGCGGTGCGGTATTGCCAGTCTTCTTTATCTATCCATTGTACGGCTTTCTCGTTCATGCCGACGTGTGGATCAGGAATAAGATGATGCTGCAGCAGGTCGGTGTGGATGGTGCCGGGGACGGAGGCTTTTCTCCAGCGTGTATCATCTGTACGGGAGAATTCCCAGCTATCGAGTATTTTTTCTTCGGATCGCTGCGCGGTGGCGATATGCGTCAGCATGCATAATAACAAGGAAGTGAGCCCAATTTTCCTCCAACATAACACATTGTTCATCTGTCAAAAATATATAGAAAAGGGGATTCTGCTAATATCGTTGAGGGTGTTTACGGATATGTGTGGGGTAAGGCATGTATATTTGCACTATGAAAAGTATCTGGAAACAAATACTCCGTTACCTCTATATAGGCAAGAAGGATCCGTCTGCACCCAAGACGACTTATGTAGCCATGATGCACGGGATGAACAGGATATCTATCCTGTTGTTCCTGATAGCGTTGATCATTATGATCATTAAGCTGATCCGCCGGTAGTTATTATTCAGCTATGCTGACGATGGCTTCTGCTGCGAGGCGGGAGGCTTTTTTCTCTCCCAGTTTATTCCATAGTTCGGCGTAGTCTGTTTTTATGCGCCGGCGGGTGGTTTCATCATTGAGCAGCAGTGATAGTTCTTTCAGCAGGTTTGCTTCTGTGAGGTCATGTTGTATCAATTCTTTCACTACCAGTTTGTCCATGACGAGATTAACGAGGGATATGTATTTTACTTTGATCAGTCTTTTGGCGAAGAAGTAAGATACGCTGCTGCCTTTGTAGCATACTACTTCGGGTACGCCGAAGAGGGCTGTTTCGAGGGTGGCGGTGCCGGATGTAACGAGGGCTGCTGTTGCCTGGCGCAGCAGTGGATATGTTTTGCCTTTGACGGTGGAGACGTTGGGATGGATACCGGTGAGGCTTTGCATGAAGCTATCTTCGAGGCTAGGTGCTTGTGCTACTACGAACTGGTAGTCTGGAAAATGTTTGGCCATTGTAAGCATGATAGGTAGTTTCACGCTTACTTCCTGTTTACGGCTACCGGGCAGGACGGCGATGATCTGTTTATTGGCCAATGGCGGGTCGGCTGGTTTTTCCTGTTCTGTTTTGATGACTTCCACGAGCGGGTGTCCTATGTAGTCTACTTCGAAATTCCATTTATGATAGAATTCCTGTTCGAATGGCAGGATACATAACATTTTGTCGACGCATTCGCGGATCTTTTTGACGCGGCTTTCTTTCCAGGCCCATACCTGTGGGGAGATGTAGTATACGATCTTATATCCCTGGGGGCGGGCCCATTCTGCTATGCGCAGGTTAAAGCCCGGATAGTCTATGAGGACGAGTACATCAGGCTGAAAGGCGGCGATATCCTGTTTGCACCAATCCATATTACGGAGGATGGTGCGGAGGTTGAGTACTACTTCGAGGAAGCCCATAAATGCGAGGTCGCGATAGTGTTTTACGACGTTACCGCCGGCTTGTTGCATCATATCTCCTCCCCAGCAGCGGATATCTGCGGTGGGGTCGAGTTGAATGATCTGTTTGATCAGGTTACTGCCATGAAGGTCTCCGGACGCTTCCCCTGCTATGATATAGTACTTCATCTTGCGGTCAATAATAGCTAATTAATTCTGCAAATTAATGATATATGCTGGTTGTTATAAATAAAAGCGGGCGCAGCTATCCGCATGCGCCCGCTGGTGTATGTTTTTATGCTGTGCGTTTGTTTACAGCAGTTTAAGCAGGAGTATGGTGATGGCATACAGCATGGTGACCAGGAAGATACCTTTGGCGGTGATATCTTTACGGCGTTGTGTGTACAGGTAGAATACGACGCCATTCAATACCAGGCAGATGCTGATGATCTTGGGTATCATTTGTTTGTTGGTTCTGACCGCCATCATGAAGTCGGCCCATACTACGTGGTTTGGTACGAATACCAGCAGGTAGTAGAGGAAGAAGCCTATGATGGGAGTGATAAGGCCCAAAATGATTCCTAATATGAGATTATCTTTCTTTAGCATGAGCAATACAGATAAGCGGCGATTGGATGGCGTGAAGAGAGAATTCGTTTTATTGCTGACCATAGTGATGTATTAAATGGATTATTTCCACTCTTTCTCCAGGTGTTCTTTCATTTTATAGTGGGTGAGATCGAACTGTACGGGAACGAGGGAGGCATAGTTATTCTCCAGTGCCCATACGTCGGTATCTTGACCGTTATCGCGGTTTCTGAACTCTCCTGTGAGCCAGTAGTATTTTTTGCCATGCGGATCTCTTCTTTCGTCGAACTCTTCGACCCATTTGGCGTCTGCCTGCCTGCATATTTTGATGCCTTTAAATTCTTCGGCGGAGGCCATGGGGATGTTGACATTAAACAAGGTGCCGGGAGGGTAGTTATTTTCCAGCATGCGGGAAGTGACTGAAGCGGCTACTTGTTTGGGTATGGAGAAGTCGGCATCGAAGCTATAGTCGAGGAAGCTGAAGCCTACGGAGGGGATGCCTTCTATAGCTGCTTCCATGGCGGCGGACATGGTACCGGAGTAGATGATATTGATGGAATGATTAGCTCCATGATTGATACCACTTACGCAGATATCGGGCAGGCGATGGAGTATTTTATCGCGGGCTAGTTTTACGCAATCTACGGGAGTACCGGAGCATTGCCATGCTTCTATGCCTTCGAATATATCTACCTGATTCAACCTGAGGGGAACGCCGATGGTGATGGCATGTCCTTTTCCTGATTGGGGGCTATCGGGAGCTACTACTACGACTTTGCCCAGGGGGCTTACTGCTTCGATCAATGCACGTATACCCGGCGCCGTTACTCCATCATCGTTTGTTACCAGTATGATCCTTTCTTTATCTGTCACTTGTATTCTTTTTCTTTCTATAACAAATTTAACATCTATCCAATAGAATCCCGTTTAAAAGTATGTTAAGGGCAGCAGATATCGGGCCAAGTATGCTATCTGCTGGGGCTCAGAGGTCTGCACGTTGCATCCTGCGAAAAGCGATCCAGAGGAAGACGGCCAGGTAGATGATGAGGGCGGCCATGTATACTCCATCCTGGTAACGGGGGGTGGGGATGAACTTGTCGATGACCGGGAAGGGTAGCAGTTCGTCGCCGGCTTGCAGGGGGAGTAGTCCACCAGGTTGTCCGACTATTCTTTTAACGATGACCACCAAAATCTGTTCGATGACAAAGCAGTATGCCAGGTAGAGGACGATGGCCAGGCCTGCTCTTTTGATGAGTAATGCGATGAGCAGGGCGATACTGAGTGATACCAGCAGCTGTAGGGTATAGAAAGCCATGTATTGCATGGATTCCAGGCTCAGTGGGTGAGTGCCATAAGCCAGGCCGAAGCCTGCGGCGGTGGCGAGGGCTATGAGGAGTGCTATAGCGGTGAGTATTCCGATCCAGTATACTTTGCCCCATACGAAATCCCGGCGTTCCATGCCATCGATGATATGCTGACGGTGTGTGCGATAGGTAAATTCGTTGGTAATGAGGATGACGAGGAGCAGGCCGAACAGTATATTCACGAAGCTGCTGACGTTGGCGACGGTTTGCCATACCAGCGGGAAGTCGTAGGGGTTCTGCAGGATGAGGCCCTGGGCTTTTTGGAGCATTTGGTCGGTGACGTTATGCACAACGTAGTTGGTGGCGGGTATGATGGCGCAGCTGAGGAATAACAGTATCCAGAAGGTGCGATAATGCTTTACTTTCTGCCATTCTATGCTGAGGAGATTTTTCATTACGACTGGGTATTAGTGAGTTCGAGGAATGCGGTTTCCAGGCTTTTGCGGCGTATCTGGAGGTGGGAGAGCCAGATACCCTGTTCTGCGCAATATTGATTGAGGGCGGCCGCGGAGAGTGTCTGTTTAAAATTGACCTGCAGGACGGCACCATTTATTCTGACGGCGGTGACGGCCGGATGTTGAAGTAAGGTGGTCTGTAGTGCGGACAGATCGGCGGCGGCTATTTCTGCGAAGTCTTCCCTGGCCATGACCTCGTTTACGGCGCCGGACAGCAGTAGTTGTCCTTTGCGGAGGATGGCGACATGTGAGCAGACTTTTTCTACTTCATCGAGGAGGTGGCTGGCCATGATGATGGTCTTGCCGCTTTCAGCGAGGCGTTGTATCAGTTCTCTGACTTCGGCGATCCCTACGGGGTCGAGGCCGTTGGTGGGTTCGTCGAGGATGAGTACCTGGGGATCTCCGAGCAGGGCGGCGGCGATGGCGAGGCGTTGTTTCATCCCGAGGGAGTACGTTTTGAATGCAGACTGCTGGCGGGCGGTGAGGCCAGCCAGTTCGAGTACTCTGGGGATGTCAGTTTCGTTTCTTTGTTTTACGAGCGCGGCGATGCGGAGGTTCTGGTATCCGGAGAGGTAGTGATAGAAGTTGGCTGTTTCCAGCAGGGTACCGATCTGGCGGCGTTGGGTGGCGGAGCCCTGCTGGCCGAACAAGGTGAAAGAGCCCTGGTCTGCTTTCAGTACGTCGGTGATGATACCCAGCAGGGTGGTCTTACCACTGCCGTTGGGCCCCAGTATGCCGAATACGGCACCTGACGGGACTTCAAACGATACGTCTGACAGTGCCTGTACGGGACCGTATCGTTTGGAGATGTTGTGGAGGGATAAAATTGACAATCTTGTAAGTTTTAGTTTATCAGGAATTTAGTTGCGTATGGGTTTGCCATTGGTCAGCACGCTTTGCATCCGTTCCAGGGATTTAGGTTCGGTGCATAAGCTGAGTACGGCTTCTCTTTCGAGATCGAGGAGGTACTGTTCGCTGACGCGGGATGGTTCGCTGAGGTCGCCGCCGCACATGACATAGGCGAGTTTGCCTGCTACTTTAGCATCATGTTCGGAGATATACCTGCCGGTGAGCATGCCGTTGATCCCTGCCAGCAGGGCGCCCAGGGCGCTACGGCCTAATACTTTGATATCTTTTCTTTCCAGCGGGCGGGTATATCCCTCGTTGGCCAGTGCGATGGCGCTGTTTTTGGCTTCGGCGATGAGGCGATGTTGGTTCATGGTGATCTCATCGCGGCCTTTGCGCAGTATGTTCATGCCGAACCCTTCGTGTGCGGAGGTGCTGACTTTGGCGGTGGCGATGGTCATGAAGTAGTCTTTAAGCGGTTCTTCTTCGATGCGGCCCTCTTTAAATTCGTCGCTGGCGCGCAGTGTCAGTTCTTTGCTACCGCCACCACCGGGGATGATGCCGATACCCATTTCTACCAGCCCGATGTAAGTTTCTGCGGCTGCCTGGACTTTATCGGCATGCAAGCTCATTTCGCAGCCACCACCGATGGTGAGGCCATGGGCGGCGAGTACGACGGGGATGTCGGAATAGCGGATGCGCATGGTGGTTTGCTGGAACCAGCGGATGGCTTTGTCCAGGTCTTCGTATTGCTGGCCGGAGGCCAGTGAGAACATCATGTTTACGTCGGCGCCGGCGCTGAAGTTGGCGCCATCATTGCCGATAACGAGGCCACGGAAATCGCGTTCTGCTATATCTATGGCTTTGTTGACCCCTTCAAGTACGGCTGCGCCGATGGTGTTCATCTTTGTTTTCCAGTCTATGCAGGCGGTGCCATCGCCCAGGTCGTATAGGCGGCAGGCGTTATTTTGCCATACGGTATTTGCTGCGCGGTTTTCGAGTATGATGAAAGACGCTGTGCCCGGTATTGTTTTATAAGTGGCCGTGGCCGGATCGTAGTATTGTTTGCTCCCATTTTCGATCTTGTAGAAGGTATTATGTCCTTTTTCCAGCATGGTTTTGACCCAGGGGGCTACTCCCCTACCCGATTCGTCGGCGGCCCGGATACCGGTATCTATCCCGATGAGATCCCAAGTTTCGAAAGGGCCTATTTCCCATCCGAAACCTGCTTTCATGGCATCATCCACCTTGTAGATATCATCTGCGGTAGCAGGGATACGGAAAGATATATACGAAAACAGGTAAGCGTGGAATAAGCGGTAGAACTCACCGGCTTTATCTGTGGCTGCGGACAGCAGGCGGATGCGTTCTTTAAGATCTTCGATGGCTTTGGCAGCGCTGATGGATTCGAAGCGGGCCTTTTGTTTAGGCCCGTATTCCATGGTCTGCAGGTTGAGTGTTAGTATCTCTTTACCGGTATTTCCTTTGACCTTTTTATAAAATCCCTGTCCTGTTTTGTCGCCCAGCCAGTTGTTGGTTACTACCTGTTGCAGGAAGGCAGGGATGTTAAAGATATCTCTGGCTTCGTCTTCGGGACTATTTTCCGAGACGCCTTTGGCCACTCTTACGAGGGTATCGATGCCTACTACGTCGGCGGTGCGGAAGGTGGCTGATTTGGGTCTGCCGATGATGGGTCCTGTGAGCAGGTCGATCTCATCGATAGCCAGTGCCATTTCTTCCATGATGTGGAAGATGGCCATGATAGAAAATACGCCGATCCTATTGGCGATGAAGGCTGGTGTATCTTTACAGAGAACTGTGGTTTTGCCTAGGAACAGGTCGCCGTATTCCATGAGGAAGTTGACTATTTCCGGGTCGGTATATGTTGTGGGAATGATTTCCAGCAGGCGGAGATATCTGGGTGGATTGAAGAAATGGGTGCCGCAGAAATGTTTTTTAAAGTCTTCGCTGCGGCCGTCGGTCATCAGGTGGATGGGGATACCGGAGGTATTGGAAGTGATGAGGGTACCCGGGCGGCGATGTTGTTCTACCTGTTCGAACACTTTGCTTTTGATCTCGAGGTTTTCCACTACCACTTCTATGATCCAGTCGCATCCGGCGATGCGGTGCATATCGTCTGTGAAGTTGCCGGTATGTATCTGCCTGATGGCCTCTTTGCTGAATACGGGGGAAGGGTTGGCTTTCAAGGTCGCTTGCAGGGCGTCGTTGACGATGCGGTTCTTTACGGCGGGGTTGTCTAGTGTGGCACCTTTAGCCTGTTCTGCCGGGGTTAATTCTTTTGGCTGGATATCGAGGAGGAGGACTTGTACACCGATGCCTGCGAAATGGCAGGCGATGCGGGAGCCCATTACTCCGGAACCCAATACGGCCACTTTGTTGATATGTCTCTTCATAGCATAGCCAGTTGATAGGTGTAAATGAAGCTTGAATTTAAGGTTTTTTGGCGGTGATCTGTTATAGATGGATTAAAAGAATGTAAAATATAAAAATATCTACCGGACAAGGTAAGTATGTGGAATTCAAGATGGATTTTGAAATATGTAGTCAACTACGTAGTTTTGAACCTAAATAAAGCAGACGGCACATTATATGGAAGAAAATGTAATTACGAGTTCGGGGGTATTGGCGATATCGACGCGGTTGCAGCGGTTGAGTGATCAGTTGCGGAAGGACGGTCAGCTGATCTACCAGCATTTCGGGGTAGATTTTGAGCCGAAGTGGTTTCCGGTGATTTATACGTTGATGCACCGGTCGCCGTTGAGTGTATTGGAGTTGGCGAATGAGATTGGTTATGCGCATCCGTCGACGATCAGTTTGCTGAAAGAGCTGGAGAAGCAGAAGCTGATCCGGTCGGTGGCTGACAAGACGGATTCGAGGAAGCGGCTGGTGAAGCTGACGCCGAAGGCGCAGGAATTAGTAGAGCGGATGAAGCCGGTATGGGACAAGATCGTTACTGCTTTACAAACGATTACTGACACTAATAATAATCTTATGAAAGCGATTGCGGAGACAGAGCAGGAGCTGGCGAAGAAGAGTTTTTTCAGCCGGGCTACCGAGGTGGATCAATTGCCCACCCATCAGCAGGTATCTATTGTGGATTATTCGGATCGTTACCGGGAGGCCTTTAAGGCGTTGAACCTGGCGTGGATTTCGAAGGCATTTACGGTCGAGCAGACGGATATGGATGTGTTGAGTGATCCGGAGCAGCTGATATTGCAGGATGGCGGAGCGATCTTGCTGGCGGTGTATGCGGATGAGGTGGTAGGTACCTGTGCGCTGAAATATGCGGGGCCGGGGGTGTATGAGATGACGAAGATGACGGTAGATGAGCGTATGCGTGGGCGTAATATCGGGTTGAAGCTGGGGATGGCGATTATTGACAAGGGTAAGCAGCTGAAAGCTAAAAAGATCATTTTGTATTCCAATACGCAGGGCTCTGCGGTGGCGGTGAACCTGTACAAGAAGTTAGGATTCATTACGATACCGCTGGACGGGGGCGTGTATGCGCGCGCGGATATTAAGATGGAGTTGGAGTTGTGACCGGCAGCGGTTTTATTAAAAAAGCAGGGGGGATACGACTGGTCGTATCCCCCCTGCTTTTTATGTTTGTTGTATACGTTATCAGCTTACGCCGCTCCCCGGTGTTACTGCGGTGGCGGGGTTAACAAATATGAGTTTACCATTGTCTTCTGCCATGAGGATCATGCCTTGGCTTTCGATGCCTCTCATTTTGCGCGGGGCGAGGTTGGCGACGAGTGTTACCTGTTGGCCGATGATCTCTTCCGGTTTGAAGTGCATGGCGATACCGGATACGACGGTTCGTTTTTCGGTGCCGATGTCGACCAGTAGTTTAAGCAGTTTATCTGCTTTTTCCACTTTGGTTGCTTCGAGGATGGTACCTACGCGGAGGTCGAGTTTGGCGAAGTCGTCGTATTGTATTTCCGGTTTGGGCGGTGCTGGTTCTGCTGCTGCGGGTGTTGCTAGCGCCGGAGCGGCTGCTTCTGTTGCTTTTTTGAGGCCGGCATGCAGTTTTTCCACCTGTGCTTTTACCTGGTCGTCTTCGATCTTTTTGAAGAGGAGTTCAGGTGGGCGGAGGGAGTATCCTACGCTAAGGAGTTTGAGGCTGCCGGCATTTTCCCAATCCAGTACGCGGTCTACCACTTTGAGCATGTGGCAGATCTTCTGTGCGGTGAAGGGGAAGAACGGGTTGCAGAAGATGGCCAGGTTGGCGGTAAGTTGCAGGCAGAGATGCAGGCAGTTATCTATCTGCTGTTGATTTTCGGCCTGGGACTCTGGTGTTTTGGCCAGTATCCACGGTTGTTTTTCCTGGAGATATTTGTTGCCTTCGCGGGCGACGTTCATCATTTCTGAGAGGGCGTCGCGGAAGCGGAAGTTTTCGAGGGCTTCTTCGATTTTCGTTTTACCGTTCCGGAGGGCATTGAGCAGTTGGTCGTCCTTGTCATCTTTGATATCGATGTGGAAGGGCGGTACTTTGCCCCCGCAGAGTTTGTGCATGAGCACCATGGTACGGTTGACGAAGTTGCCGAATATGGCTACCAGTTCGTTGTTATTACGATCCTGGAAATCTTTCCAGGTGAAGTCGTTGTCTTTTGTTTCGGGGGCGGTGCTACAGAGTACGTACCGAAGGACATCCTGTTGATCGGGGAAGTCTTTTACGTATTCGTGTACCCATACGGCCCAATTGCGGGAGGTGGATACTTTTTCGCCTTCGATATTGAGGAATTCGTTGGCGGGTACGTTTTCCGGCAGTACGAATCCGCCATGGGCCTTTAGCATGGCTGGGAATATCACACAGTGGAATACGATATTGTCTTTACCGATGAAGTGTACGAGTTTGGTATCATCTTTACACCAGTAGTCGGCCCAGTCGGGTGTCAGTTCTTTGGTAGCGGAGATATATCCGATGGGGGCATCGAACCATACGTAGAGTACTTTACCCTCGGCGTCGGGGAGTGGAACTTTAACACCCCATGAGCTGTCGCGGGTCATGGCGCGGCTTTGGAGGCCGTTGTCGATCCAGCTTTTACACTGACCGTACACGTTATTTTTCCATTCTTTATGGCCTTCCAGCAGCCATTCTTTGAGCCAGGGCTCATAGTTCTGGAGGGGCATGTACCAATGTTTGGTTTTGCGTTTGACGGGGGTGGCATCGCTGAGAGCGGAGCGTGGGTTGATCAGTTCGTCGGGGCTGAGGGAGCTACCGCAGCGTTCGCACTGGTCGCCATAGGCGCGATCGTTACCACATTTAGGGCAGGTACCGATGATATAGCGATCGGCGAGGAATACATTTTTCACTTCGTCGTAGTATTGTTCGCTTTCTTTTACATCGAAGCGGCCATCGTCGTACATCTTTTTGAAGAAGGCGGCGGCGGTTTCGTGGTGTATCTGCCTGGAGGTACGGGAGAATATATCAAAGGAGATCCCCATATCGGAGAAGCTCTCGTTGATGATCTTGTAATACTTGTCTACGATGTCCTGGGGGGATACGTTTTCCTGCATGGCTTTGATGGTGATGGGAACGCCATGTTCGTCGGTACCACCGATAAATTTCACATCGGCCTTGCGGGCGCGTAAATACCGCACGTAAATGTCCGCAGGCAGGTAGCAGCCAGCCAGATGGCCTATATGAACGGGTCCATTGGCGTATGGTAATGCTGCCGTAATTAAATATCTATTAAATTTTGCCATGCTATCTTAAAGAATGCTTAAATAAAATTATTTACTAGTACAGGTGTTGGAATGTATAAAACTATTTATCAACTTAGCCCTGTAAACTCCTGGTTATAAATGAACGGTATCTGTTTGTCATACCATTTCTTCACTGCCAGTGGCTTAATAATCAGCAAAGGTAACTAAAGCAACGTATAATGAAAATTCCACCATACCTCAAAAAAGGGGATCTGATAGGCGTGACGTGTTCCAGCAGTAAAATGGAGTTGCAGGCAGCGGAGTATGCTGCTGAGGTGTTGAGTTCCTGGGGGTTCCAGGTGCATCTGGGGATTACGGTAGGGACAAGCTTTCACAATTTTTCCGCGCCGGATGAGTTGCGGCTGGAGGAGTTGCAGGACATGCTGGATGATCCGAGTATCAAAGCGATCGTATTTGGTCGTGGCGGGTATGGTCTGGTTTGCCTGCTGGACAAGCTGGACTTTACGAAGTTCCGGAAGCATCCTAAATGGCTTTGTGGCTACAGTGATGTGACTACTTTACACGCTCATATTCAGCAGCGGTATGGCATTCCTACTTTACACTCGGTGATGTGTAGTGGTATTAAGCCGGAGACTGCGGAGAACAAATATGTGGACAGTCTGCGGCTGGCCTTGAAAGGGAATGCATATAAATACAGTTTTGCGCCACATGAGCTGAACCGGACGGGTGAAGCCAGCGGTATCCTTACCGGAGGCAATTTGTGTTTGTTGGCGAACCTGTCTGGTACGCGTTCGCAGGTGGATACTAAGGGTAAGATATTATTACTGGAGGATATCGGTGAGTACCGGTACAATGTGGACCGGATGATGTATAATCTGAAGCGGGCCGGATGGCTGGATAAGCTGGCGGGGTTGGTGGTAGGAACATTTACGGATGGCCAGGAGACGGTGACACCTTTTGGTCAGACGGAGTATGAGATCATTCATAATATTGTAAAGGACTATAAATATCCTGTGTGTTACGGATTCCCTTCCGGTCACCAGGTAGAGAATTATACGCTGATGCTTGGCGCCCGCCATCATCTGAAGGTAGGTGAGCGTACCGGTGTGTTACAGCTGCACAAATCGTAGTGCGGTGGTTACACGCCGGTACACCGGCTATTGTTACTGTAGTATTTCCTTTATGCGCTGCTGATACTGCGGCGTTGTTGCCAGGTCGTTATGATGGCCATGCTGAATGGTAACGAATGTATCTCCCTTTTTAAAGAATTGTTCCAATTGTTTTCCTGAGGAGTAGGGAACGGTGTGATCGTCTGTGCCATGGAAAATGGTGACGGGCGCCGTTACCTTGGGCAGGTATTGGTAGGTGGGGAACCGGTATTGCAGCAGGAGGCTATATGGGTAGAAGGGAGCGAAGTGTCCGGCTACGTCATCTACGCTATAGTAGGGAGCTTCGAGTACGAGGGATCTACAATCTCTGACGGCGGCCAGCTGGGCGGCGACGCCGGTGCCGAGGGAGCGGCCGTAGAGGATGATCTTACCCGGTTCGAAGCGTTTGCGAGCGATATCATACATGAGCAGGGCATCGGTATATATTCCCTCTTCTGTGAGGGTACCGGTGCTTTTGCCGAAGGTGCGGTAGTCCATCATGAGCACATCGTATCCGGCTTTGGTGAAGTCGGTGGTACGATCGGCGTACCAGTTGATATTGCGGGCATTGCCATGGAAGTAGAGTAATATTCCTTTGGGCTGTGCGGCTTTGAAGAGGACGGCGCTGAGTTGTTCTTTTTTATTGACCGGGATGCGAATTTCTTCGAACGGCTCTTTGAACCGGAAGGTATAGTTGGCCGGCAGGCCTTCCGGGTGGAAGATCAATGTTTCCTGGAAGGCATAGATACCTATTCCTACCAGTATATAAAAGGCGATCATCCAATATAACAGTACACGGAATCTGCGCATTGGAGCAGGATAAAAGGTGAAATTGATTGGTTATTTAGTCTTCCGGATCGGGTACGATATCCAGCTGGTATTCATCGGCGGACAATACGCCCTGCGCTTTTGTGGCGGTGATGACGGCTGGATCTGCGACCAGGTTATGTTCTTCAAAACGATTGTGCAGGAAGTCGCGGCTATGGAACTTGTTGGCAAGACCACCTGGTACATCGATGAGGTATTTGAGTACTTCATTGACGATCATGAGGGCGGTGGTAGCATGTGTGGAGCCGAGGGCGCCGGCGTCGAAGTTGCGGTATTCGTCGGCGAGGGCGATGCTGCAGCGATAAGAAGCAGGAGCTTCGCCGGATGCGGGAGCTATGTTAAAGCCGGCGTACCAGGCGACCCAGTTGTGTACTTCCCCGATGATAAAAGGTTTGTTGTTGACGATGCAGGCATCGTTGACCATGAGGTGAGTGGGGCCGTGCTGGGAGCAGTCGATGACGAAGTCGATGCCTTGCAGCAGTTTTTCCACATTTTCGGGTTTTACCTGGCGGACGATATCAAAATATTTGGTGAATGGATTGGTGGCCCACAGTCTGCTGGCGGCCATTTTGGCTTTATGTTTTCCCCGGTCCTGCATCTGGTATATTTGTTGGCGATGCATGTCTTGTGCGGTGATGACGGCGTAATCGGCTATTACGACTACCCCTACGCCCATGGCGCCCAAGTATTGGAGGATGGGGGCACCGAGGCCACCTGCGCCTATTACGAGTATACGTGAATTCCTTATTTTCTCCTGCATATCCACTCCTATACCGGGAACGGCTATAGGATATTTGAATTGATCCAGTTCTCTTTCTGATAAAGCCATGATTCGATGATTTCCGATGTAACGTAACTATTCCTGTGGGAATTCGAGTGTGAATTTACTACCTTTTCCTACGGTGCTATCTACTTTTATTTTCCCTTTGTGAGCGTCCACGATGGCTTTTACGTATGCG
This sequence comes from Chitinophaga pendula, assembly GCF_020386615.1. Taxonomy (NCBI): domain Bacteria; kingdom Pseudomonadati; phylum Bacteroidota; class Chitinophagia; order Chitinophagales; family Chitinophagaceae; genus Chitinophaga; species Chitinophaga pendula. The sequence goes on along the minus strand of NZ_CP077769.1, from coordinate 7,501,968 downwards.
AGGCCGAGGCCGAAACCTTTTACGTTGTGTACATTGCCGGTGTGAGCGCGATAGAATTTTTCAAAGATACGTGAAATGGTATCGCGCGTCATGCCGATGCCGTTGTCGGTGACGGTGATAACGAGGTGTTTGCGTGTATTATAGGTGCCGATAACGACTTCCAGGTTTTCCCGGGAGTATTTGATGGCATTGTCGAGCAAGTTGAATATCAGGTTGGAGAAGTGTACGTCGTCGGCTTTGATGATCGGGTTGATAGCATCGAGCCGTAGTTCTGCTTTTCCACCTTTGGCTGCCAGCTGTAGCTGGAGGTTATCTACGGTATTTTGGATTACCTGGTGAGCGTCGATGACCTGGAGGTTGAGGGTGATCTCATTTTTTTCCAGGAGGGCGGATTGCAGGATGCTTTCCACCTGTTTGTTCATGCGTTTATTTTCTTCTTTGATGATACCGGAGAAGTATCGGATTTTATCGCGGTTGTCCATGACTTTTTCGTTGCCGATGGCATCGATGGCCAGTGATATGGTGGCTAGCGGTGTTTTCAGTTCGTGGGTCATGTTATTGATAAAGTCGGATTTGATCTCAGACAGTTTTTTCTGATTGAGCATGGTCCGGATGGTGAGGGCGAATGCGGTGATGATAATGACGGTAAAGAGGATGCCGCCGATGATCATCCAGCTGAGGGATGCGAGCAGGTTTCTGTTGCTGTTGGACAATACGATAACGAGTGTTTCGGATTGTTCGTTCAAGCTTTCGTAGCTGGAGATGAGCGGGATATATTGTGCGACATATCCGGCGCTGTCGTAGCGGGCCTGTTCGACGATATTGGCGAAGTTGGCGGATTGCATGCGTATTTCGCTACCGAAGGCGATTTTGCCGAAGACGGCAAATCCGAAGGTGGTGTCGAGTTTGCGTTCGCGTAATTTATCGGCGATGAGGCGGCGTACTTCGGATATTTCCCAGCGGCTGCTAACGGGTGGGATGTATGCAGGTTTGAATTCGTATCTATCAAATGTGAGTCCTTTTTCGGTATGTTCCACACGATCCATTTTGAGGCGTAGGGCGGTACCCTGGCGGTTGACCATGGCTTCGCGAACGAGGTCGGTGGCTTCTGTGATATGCTGGTCCATCTGTTCCTTGCGGAGGATGGCGGTACTACGTATCCAGCTGACCTGGATGTAGATAATGCCCAGCAAGGACAATGTGATCAAAACAACGATGACAGGAAATATTTTCTTTAGCGGTATCATGTATAAATGGCAGTAAACTTTAAAGATACTCACAACAATGCTACGGGCGGTCAGTTATTTTGTTAAATCACGACTTTTTTTCACGTCAATGTGACGTGTATATGATGAGCAAAAAACCGCACTGCGAAAAATAAATTTCTCACCTGTATTTTTCATTGCTGCTGCAACTATTGATACAAAATTATAATGCTCAAACTGCTTACCAGCTTGCGTTTCACAAAACAGCATCACTTTAACGTAATTTTAACGGGCACTGTCTGATTTTTTTATGTGATTCTTACGTAAATTTGCCCTACAATCTGGTACTAAATTTGATAGTATTCAGTTACAAATAAGCAAATAAAGTTTCTACATACATCGATATGGATTCGATCCATAAGCGATTTAGATTTTGGTTGATAAAATGGTAAGGAGGCTCTCTAGCCTCCTTTTATTTTTCCCTTACTTTTTCTTTCTCTCTGATTATATGATTGGTGTGGGTTTATTTCACATCAGAAAGGGCAAGCCTGCAGTCCCCCCTTTTCTATGCGTTTTCATTTTATTTTTCAGGAATTGGACGAGGTCCATTTGTCATTGTATGGGATCGGTAAACGTCCAGAAGGTGTGCATGGCCAAAGTAATGGGAACCAGGAAGCTGATAAATCGCAGGCTGGCCAGGCGGGTGTGGTCGCAGTATGAGGAAAACGGCGGCTACTAGTTTGAGTATACTAGTCCGTTATGGTCGCCAAGCAAATGGGTTTATTATGAAAATCGATCCGGGGTGTAGGTATAGGATCGCTATAGGAATGTTATAGGAATGATACGGGAAAGGTGGACCTGTAGTTGCTCAACCGGGGAGGGCGGATGGTGTTATAAACAATTATTAGTCAAATATAAACGTTAAAAAATAACTGTAAATCTTGCATTCAAATCATTAAATTTGGTATAGGCAAAAAATGTACGCTTATGGTTTCTCTCGCTCCTGGAATTTTACTCATTGCCGATCCTTTTCTCAAAGACCCTAATTTTGCCCGTTCTGTGATCCTGTTGTGTGAGCATCAGGACAAGGGTAGTTTTGGTTTTGTATTAAACAAGTCGTTTGATCAGCGGCTGGATGAGCTTATCCCGGAGGTATTGATTGCGAATATTCCTGTGTATCTGGGAGGTCCGGTGCAGATGGATACGATCCATTTTGTGCACCGGGAGCCGGAGTTGATCCAGGGAGGATTTGAGATTATACCGGGGATCTATTGGGGAGGTAATTTTGAGCATGTAGTGGAGCTGATCAATAGTGGTCAGCTGGATATGAGCCGGATCAAGTTTTTCATTGGTTATTCCGGATGGAGTACCGGTCAGCTGGAGCATGAGTTTAATGAGAAGTCGTGGATATTATCGGAGAGTAAGGCGGATATTATCTTTGACGAGCAGGAGCAGCAGATCTGGCCGCAGTCGTTGCGTAATCTGGGGGCGAATTTTGCGATCATGGCTAATTTCCCGATTGATCCATCTTTGAATTAGGGGGGTATTTTTTGCGTATATTTTTCCCCAATCTGTATCTGTCTGCTGGTATTTTTGAGACTTATCCACTGTTGAAAAGTCAAGCGAACTGAACTTCAGGACATTAGTATCTGTGCGTGTAGAAATAAGTAAAAGATATGAGGATTATTCAAACAATTTAGATATCTTGCTCATATTATTGGATACAATAAATCGTATAAAAATATTAACCGAATACAGTAAGAATTAACCCAAGTTTACGAATAGCGCCAGAAGCACCTATGAATTGCCTATGAGACAGATGTTTTGCTTCTTTCGGTACTGCACGAACCACATTTCCGGGTTACAAAGAATGAGATAAGATCCTGCGGGCTGCGTTTTGATATGCGGTTTGATCAGGGTATGCTATATATGACACTAATTTGGCTGCTGCCGTATGACTGATTGGTTATAGCGGGGGTATTGCTTTATCAAGGTGTGTGGATCAGGGTACATTATTAAGAGATCTTCAGAAGGATATTGACAGCATTGGCTTTAAGTGGCTGGTGTTGTTGTGACAGCCTATTTATTTTCATAGGAATAAGGGTCTGCCTGTTCCTGTTAGGGGTGGTCATGTAAGTGGCTATCCTGAGAGGGAGCGGACCTGTTTTTATACGGAACCCCGGCCGGCATTCCTGTTGGCGACAACTGGGTTACTTAGATTGGAATAGTTAGGACAAAACAAAGGCCGGGTAATCGTACCCGGCCTTCTTTTTATTTTGCTAACAGCGGAATTGGGATCTGCTGTATGGAGCTGATTTATTTTTCTGCGGCGGCGCCTTCTACCAGAACGGTAGCTTTGTTACGCAGCACTTCGACGAATCCGCCTTCGATGGTATAAAATTCAAAATGCGTTTTATCCTTCAGCACTTTCATTTTACCCTTACCCAGGGCTGCGATCAACGGAGCGTGTTTATCGAGCACTTCGAAAGAACCGTCAATACCTGGCAGTTGTACGCCGTACACTTCGCCGGTATATATTTTTCTTTCTGGTGTTAATACTTCTAGTAACATAAAAGTGATTGATGAGTAGTGAACGTGATGAATTATTTAACGGACTCGAGGAGTTTTTTACCTTTCTCGATTGCGTCGTCGATGGTACCTACGAGGTTGAAAGAAGCCTCTGGGTATTCGTCCACTTCACCATCCATGATCATATTAAAGCCACGGATTGTTTCTTCTATTGGAACGAGTACACCTTTGAGACCGGTGAACTGTTCTGCCACGTGGAATGGCTGGGAGAGGAAACGTTGTACACGGCGGGCGCGGGAAACGGTGAGTTTGTCTTCATCGCTAAGTTCGTCCATACCGAGGATGGCGATGATATCCTGTAATTCTTTATAGCGTTGCAGGATCATTTTCACGCGTTGTGCGCAGTTATAGTGAGCTTCACCTACGATAGCAGGGGACAGGATACGGGAAGTAGATTCGAGCGGGCTTACTGCGGGATAGATACCAAGGTCGGAGATCTTACGATCGAGTACGGTGGTAGCATCCAAGTGAGAGAAGGTAGTAGCCGGCGCAGGGTCGGTCAAGTCATCCGCAGGTACGTAAACGGCCTGTACGGAGGTGATGGAACCATTTTTTGTGGAGGTGATACGTTCCTGCATCAGCCCCATTTCGGTAGCGAGGGTTGGTTGGTAACCTACTGCGGAAGGCATACGGCCCAGCAGCGCGGATACTTCGGAACCTGCCTGGGTGAAGCGGAAGATGTTATCCACGAAGAAGAGGATGTCGCGGCCACCGGAAGCGGAGCCATCGCCATCGCGGAAGTATTCGGCGATTGTGAGACCGGAGAGGGCTACGCGGGCACGTGCTCCGGGGGGTTCGTTCATCTGACCGAATATGAAGGTAGCCTGAGAGTTTTTGAGGCTATCCATATCAACAGCGGACAGTTCCCAGCCACCATGTTCCATGGATTCCTGGAACTTTTCGCCATATTTAACGATACCAGCTTCGATCATTTCACGCATCAGGTCATTTCCTTCACGAGTACGCTCACCTACCCCTGCGAATACGGAGAGACCTTCGTATCCTTTTGCGATGTTGTTGATCAATTCCTGGATCAATACTGTTTTACCTACACCCGCACCACCAAACAAACCAATTTTACCACCTTTCGCATAGGGTTCGATCAGGTCGATCACTTTGATACCGGTGTACAGTACTTCTGTATCGGTAGCCAGGTCTTCGAACCTGGGGGGTTGACGGTGAATGGGATAACCATTAGCACTGTCGATATCACCCAGACCATCGATCGCTTCACCTACCACATTGAACAAACGCCCCTTAATCTGATCACCGATTGGCATTTTGATGGGTGCACCTTTATCCAGTACAGCCATGCCACGCACGAGGCCGTCGGTAGAGTCCATTGCTACGCAACGAACGCTATCTTCTCCCAGGTGCTGTTGCACTTCCAATACTACTTTCTGGCCATTGTCACGGGTTAATTCCAGCGCGTTGTAGATTTCGGGCAAATTTCCTTCAAAATGCACGTCCACAACGGGACCGATAATTTGTTTAATCTTACCTGCGTTAGGCATATTTTAAAGAGGTTTATAAATACTTAAATGAGCGGATTATTAAATTTGGCGCAAAGGTAATAGTTAATAGGAGAAATCCCAAATTACAATTACTCCTATAAATGCATGGCTATTGCGGCTCCTTTGCCGGTATCAGGCGGAGCTTATGGTTGGGCGTGGGGTAATTTTAACCAGTTGCAGGGCTTAAAATGGGGGGATGACCGGCGCGGGGCGCCACTTACAAAATATTTCTAATATATATCATTATGACCAATCGTCCCCATCTTCGGGAGAGTAGCAATCCCAGTCGATATCTAGCTGGACGCTGATATCTTCCAGGCGGCGTTCGGTTTTGGCGGCGACGAACACATCTACCTGTTCGGGGCTTTTCATGACGGCGATGATTTCTTCGAGGTCATTCTGGAAGAAAGACACCTGCCAGATGGACAGGGTTTGGCCTACGGGCTTCCAGCCATCGTAGACGCGGGCGGCCTCTTCTTCGGTCACGCCTGCTTTGTTGGCGTTGAAGGGGAAGGCGAACAGTCCCTGGAGGTAGGCCATCGCGAGGAGGAATCCGGACAGGGTATTACTTTCCTGATGCCATTCCTGGTCGTCATGGGTAATATATACGGGGGGGTCTTCTTTGTCGAGGTCGGCGGTATTGATACCCCACATGGACACGAACTGGTTTTCGGTATAGATAACGAGGTATCCGCTATCGTGTATTTCCAGTTGTTCGGGCAGGACGAGGTTGTCCTGGGTATGGTTAAGGGCTTCATGTTTGCCTAACTGCAGGTAGTATTCCCTGAGGGTTGTGGGCAAACGAGACTGTAGTCTTTGTTCTTCTTTTGCGATCTCTTCTCCTGTAAATCCGTAGCTATTGTCTGTAATATCATACAGTGCGCGTATAGTACTAAATGACATTGAGTTGGTTTTTAGTCTTGATGATGGACCCTTATTACCGGCCTTAATGACCAGACTGGCAATATTCGATAAAAATAGGAGATATTCCATCCATTGCAAAGGAAGTGTCAAGACAAGTACTGTTAATTTTAACAAATAGTATACATAAAGGGTGATAATCCGGCTTAATCTTTTCTTTATCTAAAGTGTCTAACTAACAGCGAGAGCAAACGTGCGGTATGCGACTAAAAACAACAGCTATGAAAAAGATACTTTTATACGGATCATTTGTGTTACTGGCAGCTTCCATCTCTGCCTGCGCGAGTACCAACCCCGGTTATTACGGGGGTTATCATCAGCCTCAGGCACAAATATCTGTGAACACATTTTACAACGAACTGGATCCTTACGGACGTTGGATGGATTATGGTAATTACGGACGGGTATGGATACCGAACGTAGGCGGTGATTTCCGGCCTTATTATACCAACGGAAACTGGGTGTATAGTGATTATGGCTGGACCTGGAACTCCAATTACAACTGGGGGTGGGCGCCTTTCCACTATGGGCGCTGGGTGATGGATAACGCTTACGGCTGGATGTGGATACCAGGTACGGAATGGGCACCTGCGTGGGTGAACTGGCGTAGTGGTGCTGACTATTATGGTTGGGCGCCGATGGGCCCCGGGGTGAATATTGGTGTCAACATCAATATACCGATGAACCAGTGGGCGTTTATTCCCAGCCGTTATATGGGTGATCCGTACATGAACCGTTATTATGTGCCCTATGGCAGCTATAATAATTTCTTCGGTAGGACGACGGTCATTAACAACACTTATGTGATCAACAACCGGCGGTATTACCGGGGTCCGGATGTGCGGGAGGTAGAGAACATTACCCGTCGTCGTATAGAGCCGGTGCGGGTGGTTAACAATGGCCGTCCGGGGGCAAGTTTGACCCGTGATGAGTATCGTACTTACCGTCCGGAGCTGAATAACGGGCCCGTGAGGTCGAGTGCGGGTAATACCCGTGGTGACGGTACTTCACAGCCGGTAGATAATAACAGGATAGGCCCTCGCCGGAGCTGGGACCGTGGTAATGTGGATAATAGTCGACCGATGCCTACGGCACCTGAAGGCAGCCGGCCGAGGAGGATACTGGAGCAACCTGGTAATGGTACGGTCTCTCCTACTCCGGCACCTAACAACAATAATAACAATGGGGAGTTCAGGCCACGCAGGATCTATGAGGACAGGCCTACAGCGCCGGAGCGTCCGACGCCAGCGCCTACACCATCGGCGCCTGTGCCTAGAAGAGTGTTTGAGCAGCAGCCCTCCCAGCCAAGGCCACAGCCTCAAGCACAGCCACAGCCGCGTATGGAGACGAGGCCGGCACCTGCACCATCTTCTCCTGTCCCTGCCCCTGCGCCTAGCCGGAGAGCGGGTGCTACGAGAGGATAGTTCATCCGATCATCAGATAAAGCCAATGTGGCGGTAACATATTCGTTATGTTACCGCCTTTTTTATGCTTCGGGAGCGACACCATATACGACCTGGTAGATCTCGCGATGCAGCTGGTGGAAGGTATGCGGCGTATGTGGCCAACCTTTCTGCAGCAGGTACATATCGATGGGGGCTCCACCTGGTATATAAGGCGGTTGTTTGTAGGTGAAGGGGAATATTTCGAAACCTGCTCTTTCGTAGAAGGCGATGCGTCGTGTGGCGATGGGCGTGAGTGGCAGTTCTGTTTCGAGTACTATTTTATGGAAGGTCTGTTCGAGCAGGTTAAGTACTTGTGAGCCGATGCCGGTGCCACGCATTTGTTCCTCTACAGCGAAGTATTCGATGAAGTAGCCTTCGCTGAGGGGCCAGTAGAATACGAAACCGGCGAAGGCTTCTGCTGCGGTAAGCAGGCTGAGCTTCAGCTGGCCATTACGGAAGTAGTGCAGGTGCAGGTCCCAGTTGCGGCGTTCTTCCGGCGGGAAGGCTGCCATGAATAGGGTATGCACTGATTCGGGGATGTTATCATCCAGGTGTTCGTGTATGGTCAGCTTGGTCGTCATTAGTTCATCATTCGGTAGTGCAAGGTTACGACAATTTATTGCGACACGCACTGATAGGGGTCAGGATTGCCGGGGGCGGCGGATTTGTCGTATGACCAGCAGAAGTTCATGGCCTGGCTGGTCAGTGCGCGTAGTTTGAGTTGTACTTTCATTCCCCGCCGGCTGCCGGCGGCGTTGACGGACTGGCTGCTTTTTGGGGGGATGTTATTGACGGTATATTCTTCCGTTTTAAAGACCTCTCCGTTGGTACGCAGGTATTGTACATTTACGACTGCATTATCCAGCGAGTATTCTGTGAGGTTTTTTACGATGATCTTCAGGTCTTTGATACCACCGAGGAATCCGGTTTTGTAGTCGCTGGTGGTGACGGAGATGAATTGTTTCCAGTTACGGCGGTAATAGGCTCTGCGTTCTACGAAGGTGCCTTGTACGCGTTGTTGTATGTCGCTACGATCGGCGATCTGCTGGGAGGTGTTATTGGCGAGGGCCAGGCTACGTTTGAGGTCGCGGTTTTCGTTGACCAGCCGTTCATTTTCGGCCAGTATGCGACGCGAGCGTTTTTGTTCGCCGTAGTAGGCGATGATAAATATAACGATCAGGGCGAGGAGTACGCCGGTATAGACAAAGTTTCTACTCATAGGGATGAGCACAGAAAAAATAATGCCGGAAAGATGGTTGGGAGGAGGAGACGTATAAGTTCTCTTGGTGATTTTGCAGGGAAACTTATTTTTGCCCTTCAAAATATTCTCATGGAATTGGAATTGGTTGACAATACAATAAGGGAAAAGCAGTTTTTGGAGGTGCATATAGCGATCAACAGGCATGTCCCTGGATGGATACGGCCTTTGGACAAAGACATCCTGCAGGTGTTTGACCCGGCGACCAACAAATTTTTGCGTGAGGGTGGCAGTTGTGTGCGCTGGTTACTGAAGGATGCTAGCGGCGGGTATATCGGGCGTATTGCGGCTTTTGTGAATCCGATGTACAAGACGAAGGGTGACAAGTGGCCTGTTGGCGGGGTAGGTTTTTTCGATTGTATTGATGATCAGGCGGCGGCGAACCTGTTGTTTGACGCGTCGCGGCGGTGGTTGGAGGAGAGAGGGATGGGAGCGATGGACGGTCCTATTAACCTGGGGGACCGGGAGCGCTGGTGGGGTTTGCTGGTGGAGGGTTTTTCGGAGCCTTTGTACGGTATGAATTTTAATCCGCCATACTACCAGCGGTTGCTGGAGACCTATGGTTTTCAGCCTTTCTTTCATCAGCTATGTTTTAGTATGAAAGTGAGGACTGTGCTGGATCCTCGTTTTGCCCGCCGTCATGCCCGGATTGCGAAGGACCCGGATTATCATGCGGAGCATGTAAAACGTAGCAACCTGGAAAAATATGCCCGGGATTTTACGACTATTTACAACAAGGCATGGGCGGGGCATGGTAGTAATAAGGAGATGGCGCCGGAGCAGGCGATCAAGTTGTTCAACGCTATGAAAGCGGTGATGGATGAGCAGCTGACCTGGTTTGTGTATTACAAGAGCGAGCCTATTGCGTGCTGGCTCAATCTGCCGGATCTGAACCAGTATTTCAAACATATGAACGGTCAATTCGGTTGGTTTGAGCAATTGCGTTTTTTGTGGTTGAAGATGACGCGTACGGGTAAGAAGTTTGTGGGATTGGTATTTGGTGTGGTACCTGAGTTCCAGGCGAAGGGGGTAGATGCTTATATGATCATGGAGGGGGCTAAGCTGATACAGCATGAGTTGTCCTACGAGGACTATGAGATGCAGTGGATCGGGGATTTCAACCCTAAGATGGTCAATATTGCGGAGCGGTTGGGTGCTATGTGCAGCCGGCGGTTGACGACTTACCGGTATCAGTTTGACCGGACGGTTCCTTTCGAGCGGCATCCGATATTGTCTTAAGGATATCTTGTATAGTCCCGGTGGTGCGATTTGTTATTGACCACCGGGGGTCGTTTGCGGCCTATCTGAAAAACCTGTTGTTGCCCCTTTGTTTTCGTGTTATATGTGGCTGTTTTGCGTCAGCAGGCATTAATTAAAAAAATAATATACAATTGATCCATCTTTGGGGATGGTACGTATATATTAAGCGGAGGGCGTGCCCATACACACGTTTTTTTCCGGTTAGATATTTGCTGGTAAACGCAGTAAAATATCGATATTCGTTCAATATATTTTCTAACACCCCTGATCTGTATCCGACCTAACTATACTATATGGCCGACTTTAAATCTGCTCGTCCGCAGGCGGCAGTTCCTATGTTTGCTCCACCCTCCGAATATTTCAGGCAACAAGGCCGGAGGGTATTGATTTGTCTGTTGATGTTCCTGATTGCCTATTTTCTTTTGTTGGTGATTGTTACAGGTCTTGCGGCAGTATTTCTGACAGGAGGCGTGTTGTTGTTACTACACTTTTCGACGGCTGGGGCTACAATCGCGGGGATTGTGGCGATGTTGGTGGGGATGATGGTGTTGTTATTTGTTTGTCTTTTTCTATTCAGCCGGCGGACGCCGGAGAATCTTTGCCGGGTTCCTTTACAGGCGGGGCATCATCCGCGGTTGTTTGCTTTTGTGCGTCAGTTGACGACGGCAGCGAGGGTAAGTTTTCCCCGAGTGATTGCGGTGGTTCCGGAGGTGCATGTGCATATGCGATTTCCGCTGCGGTTGTCACAGTTGTTGTTGCAACGGGGTTGGCAGCTGGAGATCGGGTTGGGATTGGTGAACAGTACGAGTACGTCGGAATTCAGGATGGTGCTGGCGCATGGGTTGACTTATCTTTCTCCTTATCTGACGGGGGCGGGCAGTTATGCGCATCGTCTGAACCGTATCATTTATCATTTACTGTATGAGAATGAAAGCTGGCAGCGGAGTTTTCGCCGTTATGGCCGGCGTTACCGGCTGGCGATGTTTTTTACGCAGCCGATGATCAAGCTGGACCAGGTGGTACAGTTCGTGTTGCGCAGGTTGTACCAGGTGGCGAGCCGTAGTTACCGTATGTTTAGCCGGGAGCTTACTTTCCGGGCGGATATGGCGGCGGTGACGATATCGGGGAGTGGGGCGGCGGTATCTGCGATACGGCGTATGGAGATGAGTAGTTTTTGCCTGGAGCATTGTTTGCATAAGTTGTCAATGCTGGCGGCGGAGCAGCTGAAGTTTGCCAATATTTTCCAGGCGCACGGTTCTCTTTTCCGGTATTATGCTTCCCGTAACCGGTTGCCGGTGGATGATGCCGGGTTGCCGCGTATTACGGATGCTTATTACGAGAATATGGTGCGGAGCCGGATTCGTTTTCTGGATCAATATACCTCGCAGCCATCGCGGGAGGAGCGGGAAGCGCGTTTCCGGGCGTTGGGGATAGTGGGGGATATGACTGCTGACAGCAGCTGGTCGCTTTTTGACGGGGCGGAGGAGTTGCAGGAGCATATGACGCGGTTGTTGTATTACCAGGAGGCGCCGGATATGGCGGTGAGTGCGCGATGGTATAGTCCGCGGGATTTTATCCGGGAGATGAAGGAGCGGCACCGGCAGTATGAGCTACCGCGGGCATTTAACGGTTATTATGATGATCAGCCTTTTCTGCCATTAACGGAGTTCAGCTTTTTACAGATGACACCCGGTGAATTTGCGCAGTATTCTTTTGAGCAGCTATACAATGCGGAGGCGGTGTTCCGTATCCGGCGGCTGCTTGGTGACCGCCAGGATATAGATACTTTGCGGGCGCTGGCTGATGGCAGGGCGGCGGTGTCTTTTGAATTTGACGGACAGATCTATCATACGGGTCAGGCGCCGATACTGCTGGAGCGGCTGACGGCAGAGGTTAGTCAGCTGGAGGAGATGTTGCAGGATCATCAGCTGACGGCTTTCCGATATCATCATACGCAGGCGTTGCAAGCCGGTGAGCTGGCGGTACATTCGCTGATCAGCCAGTACAATACGGTGATCTGGCAGCAGGACCTTGCCAACCAGCTGAATGACTGTATGTCCCAGATCATTCATTACATCGGGCATATTTACAGTTCTTCGGATATTACGATGGAGGAGGCATTACCTTACTTTGAGATGCTGCGGCTGGAGGATGCGCAGTTGCGGATATTGCTGGAGACATTGCCGGCGCAGGATGACCTGTTTGGTGAGGTAAAGCCGTTGCCGGATAAGGTACAACAGTTCATGAAGCAGGACTATACTTACCTGAAAGATAATACGCCGCTGATGGATGAGTTGCGTCAGTTACACGAAGCGGCTTCTGCTGCACAGGAGTATGCGGGTAACCAGGTGATACTGGCGAAAAAAAGCTGTCTGGAATTCGTTTTGGCGCTGCAATAAGCGAGGGGGGTACCGGGAACGGGCGTGCCGGCAAATGCGGTACTGTAGCGGGTTAGCCAGCTTACTGCGACATATAATATTCACGGCATCCTGAAATTGCGTATTTTCGGCCCGAGTATGGAGAATTTTATAGTTTCTGCGCGTAAGTACCGCCCCCAGAATTTCTCGACAGTGGTAGGGCAGGCCCATATTACCACTACTTTAAAGAATGCCATCCGGAACAATCAGCTGGCGCATGCCTTTCTGTTCTGTGGACCGAGGGGGGTGGGTAAAACGACCTGTGCCCGTATATTGGCCAAGACCATTAACTGTGAGCATTTGCAGCCGGATGGGGAGGCTTGTAATCAATGTCATTCCTGTACTTCCTTCAATGAGGGGAGTTCATTCAATATTCACGAGCTGGATGCTGCGTCTAACAACTCGGTAGATGATATCCGCACCCTGGTAGAGCAGGTACGGTTCTCTCCGCAGGCGGGCAAGTACAAGATCTATATCATCGATGAGGTACACATGCTCAGTTCTTCGGCATTCAATGCTTTCCTGAAGACGCTGGAGGAGCCTCCTTCCTATGCTATTTTCATTTTAGCGACTACTGAAAAGCACAAGATATTACCTACGATCCTGAGTCGTTGTCAGATATTTGATTTCAAACGTATCACGATACAGGATACCGTAGATCATCTGCAGGAGATCTGCCAGAAAGAGCATATACAGGCGGAGCCTGATGCGTTGCACCTGGTGGCTCAGAAGACGGATGGTTGTATGCGTGACTCTCTGAGTACGTTGGATAAGATCGTGAGTTTTACGGCGGGACATCTTACGTACCAGAATACCCTGGAGCATCTGAACATACTGGATTATGATTATTTCTTCCGGGTGATGGACAGTGTATTGCAACAGGATGTGGCGGGTGCGTTGTTGTTGTTTGACGAGATATTACAGAAAGGTTTTGAAGGTGATAACTTCCTGAATGGTTGGGCGGAGTTTCTGCGTAACCTGTTGTTGTGTAAGGAAGACCGGGTGCATCACCTGGTGGAGGTATCTGGTAATCTGAAGGACCGGTACAAGCAGTTGTCGGGGAAGGTGAGTCCGGCTTACCTGGTTACGGCGTTGCATTTGCTGAATGAGACGGAGATCAACTACCGTCAGGCGCGTAATAAGCGACTGCATGTGGAGATGGCGTTGATCAAACTTTGTTATCTGCAGCAGGCGGTGACGTTGGTGGCAGATGATCAGAGCGGAGAGGTGGTAAAAAAAAAACTGGTAGCTGACGGTGCTGCTCCTCAGAAATTAAGAACCTCTTTTTCACAGCCGGCGGCGGCCAAGCCGACTACCGGTGCTCCGGCTACTACGGAGACGATCGCTCAGCAGGAAGCCCGGCTGACGATAGAAACGACTACTACGCAGGCTACTACTCCCCCTGCGGCGGCGGCTCCGGCAGTTCCTGCTACACCGGCAGTTACGGCCCCTGCCCCTGCTGCTAACAATCCGGCCCCTCCTCCCCCACCCAAAGCGACTCCTGTTACTCCTGTTGCTGCACCTGCTGTGGTGCCGGCTGCGCCTGTGTCTGCACCAGCGACGGCAATGCCTAGTCCAGTATCGACCCCGGTGGCATCGACTGCTGCTACTGCGGCGGCGAAGACAGCGGCACCTGCTGCGGGTAAGATGACCGGGCTGGCGGCGATGAAAGAAGCGATGGCGGCAAAACAGCAGGTATCGGAAGCGGTACAGCGGGTGGCATTGACGTTGGGGGCATTGCATGTATACTGGGAGGAGTTCATCGATACTTTCCGGCAGGCCAACAAGATGACGGTGGTAAGTAACTTGCAACTGGCGACGTTAAAGCTGCTGGGGGCAGAAGAGATCGGTATTGTAAGCCGTAATATTGTGCAGTTCCGTTTTATGGAAGAGGAGAAGCTGGCCATTTCTGATTTCTTTAAGAAGAAGTTTCACAATCACTCACTCATATTAACCCTGCAGTTGGATGAGAGCCAACAGGTACAGGATATAGGTCCTGCGCCGTTGTCCAGCAGGGAGCAGTTCCAGCAGATGGCGGAGAAATACCCCCTGGTGAAGGAGCTAAAGGACAAGCTGAATATGGAACTAGATTTCTAATCTGACCGAGCTTTTCATGCATCTTGTTGAGGGCGTTTGGAGCTGGCTGTAAGGCTGTCTTTACCTATAGCAGGTTTGGGCCTTGTAGCTTTTATAATGCTTGCGTTTTTCGGCAAAAACATGTAGGTTTGGGCAAAATTTTGAATAAACACTATGGCAGAAGTTATCAGAATGCCCCTTTTAAGTGATACGATGACAGAAGGGGTGATCGCGGAATGGCATAAAAAGGTAGGAGATACCGTTAAGGCAGACGACGTAATTGCTGAAGTGGAGACTGATAAGGCTACGATGGAGGTGATGGGTTATGTGGAAGGGACCTTATTATATATAGGTGTAGAGAAGGGCAAAGCTGCCAAGGTAAATGAGATCATAGCGATTGTAGGCAAGGCCGGCGAAGATTATAAATCCTTATTAGAAGGTCAAGGTGGTGCTGCTGCTCCCAAGGCTGCAGAACCTGCCAAAGCGGAAAGTGCTCCTGCTCCTAAAGCGGAAGCTGCTCCTGCGAAGCCTGCTGATGATGCAGCTGCTGCTGAAGCGCTGAAAAACGCCACTGTGATCCGTATGCCGCTGCTGAGCGACACGATGACGGAGGGTAAGATAGTAGCCTGGAACAAGAAGGTAGGTGATACGGTGAAGAGTGATGATGTGCTGGCAGAGGTAGAGACGGATAAAGCTACCATGGAAGTGATCGGTTATGCGGATGGTGAGCTGTTGTATGTTGGTGTTCCTGAAGGGGAAGCGGCCAAAGTAAATGGTATCATTGCCATAGTGGGTAAAAAAGGTACTAATGTAGACGCTATACTGGCGGCTGAGAAAGGCGGAGGCGCTCCTGCTGCCGCGGCTCCTGCTGCTACGGAGACTGCTGCTGCTCCTGCCACTGCGGCGGCGAGTGCACCGGTTGCCGAAGAAGCTCCTGCTTCCAAAGACGGTGGTCGTGTGAAAGCATCTCCGCTGGCTAAGAAACTGGCTGAGGAAAAAGGTATTGACATCAACCAGGTATCCGGCTCCGGCGACGGTGGCAGGATTGTGAAGCGTGATGTTGACAACTATGTACCTGCTGCTGCTCCGGCGAAAGCTGCTGCTGCCAGCACTAAACCGGCCGCTGCTGCTGCCCCTGCCGGACAAGAAAGTTATACCGACACGCCGCTGTCCCAGATGCGTAAGGTGATTGCCCGCCGCCTGAGCGAGAGCAAGTTCACAGCGCCTCACTTCTACCTAAAAGTAGATGTGAACATGGACAAGGCGATGGATGCCCGCAAAGCCATCAACGAACTGTCTCCTGTAAAAGTTTCCTTCAACGATATTGTGATCAAAGCCTGTGCGTTGGCCTTGCGTCAGCATCCTGATGTGAATGCCAGCTGGATGGGTGACTTTATCCGTCACAACCACCACGTACATATTGGTTCTGCTGTGGCTATCGAAGACGGTCTGATCGTGCCAGTGATCCGTTTTGCTGATCAAAAGAGCCTGAGCCAGATCGCCACTGAAGCAAAAGAGCTGTATGACAAAGCGAAAAACAAGAAACTGCAACCACAGGACTTCAGCGGTAATACCTTTACCGTATCTAACCTGGGTATGATGGGTATCGACGAATTCACCGCTATCATCAATCCTCCGGATTCTGCTATCCTGGCGATAGGTGGTATCAAAGAAACCGTTATTTCAGAGAAAGGCCAGTTCAAAGCAGTAAATATCATGAAGCTGACCCTGAGCTGCGACCATCGCAGTGTAGACGGAGCAGTAGGCGCCCGCTTCCTGGCGACGCTGAAAGCTTACCTGGAGAACCCGGTAACTATGCTCGTATAAACTACTTACGACTATATTAAAAGGCTGACCATTACGGTCAGCCTTTTTTATTTACCCCTGACGAAAGGTGGTTCCGGAGTGTACAGCCAACGTAATCCTGTTTATCAGGGACTGCTGTGGAGATAGGTTATCTATAGAAATGATACAGGAGGACTATGAGAAAGGTGGACCGGAGATATAGAAATGATACAGGAGGACTATGGGAAAGGTGGACCGGAGATATAGGAATGATACAGGAGGACTATGGGAAAGGTGGGGGATATTATAGAAAAGCTATGTTTCAATACATTTTGAAAGTTCGGAAACTTGGTATATCTTTGTATCCGTTAAATGATCTGATATGAAGCTGACCGAAGCAAAAGCACAATTTGTACAAACCTGGGGGTCCCTGGGGGCGCAATGGGGTATTAACCGCACCATGGCACAGATACATGCGTTGTTGCTGATCATGCCGGATCCATTGAGTGCAGAGGATATCATGCAGGAGTTGAACATTTCCCGGGGTAATACGAATATGAATGTGCGGGAGTTGATCAACTGGGGCTTGGTGGAGCGGGTATTGATCCCTGGGGAGCGCCGGGAGTATTTTTCTGCAGAGAAGGATATCTGGAAGGTGGCGACCTGCATTGCCCGTGAGCGGAAGAAGCGGGAGTTAGATCCTATTATGAAGGTACTGAACCAACTGCAGGATGTGGAGGGAGACCAGAAGGATAAACATGTAAAGGCGTTCCGGGATTCTATTCAACAGATCAACAAATTTGCCCAGCATACCGATAATACCATCAGCACTTTTATTAAGTCCGAGGAGAATTGGTTTTATGGTGCATTGCTGAAACTCATCAAATAAGTTTTTTTTGCCTACATGTTTCAATATTTACTGAAACATATGAAACATATCCATTTACAACTATCTCTTTAAACAAGGTAACATGCGAAATAAAAAGATCGTGATTGCCGGTGGCACCGGCTTTATAGGGAAAGGTCTGTGTGCGTATTTTGGTACGGATAATGATGTGGTGGTATTGACCCGTCATCCGGCAGCGGCGGAGGGAAGGGTGCAATATATATATTGGGATGGGCGGACGCTTGGAGGCTGGGAGGGGTATCTGGATGGGGCGGATCTGTTGATCAACCTGACGGGTAAGAGTGTGAATTGCCGGTATACAGCGGCCAACAGGCAGGAGATATTTGATAGCCGGACCCAAGCTACTGCTATTCTTGGTGAGGCAGTGCGGCTTTGCGGGCAGGCACCGCGGGTGTGGATCAACGCTGGCAGTGCTACTATTTACCGGCATGCGGAAGACCGGGCGATGGATGAATATAATGGGGAGATCGAGGATGATTTCAGCGTGCAGGTGTGCAAGCGGTGGGAAGGTACTTTTAATGCGCTGGTGTTGCCAGGTACGCGTAAGATCATATTACGTATAGCGGTGACGTTAGGGGCGCAGGGAGGGGTGATCTTTCCTTATCTGAACCTGGTAAAGTTTGGCTTGGGCGGCTACCAGGGTACCGGGCGGCAAATGTATAGCTGGGTGCATATTACGGATATATGCCGGATGATGGAATGGTTGTATGAGCGGGACGATCAGGAAGGAACTTACAATTGCAGTGCGCCGCAGCCAGTGACCAACCGGGTGTTTATGCAGACTTTACGAAAGGCAACAGGATATTGGTTTGGGTTGCCTGCTCCTACTTGGATATTACGAATAGGGGCAAAGCTGATCGGTACGGAGACAGAATTATTATTAAAGAGCCGGTGGGTATTACCAACCCGTATTACGCAGGCTGGGTTTAGGTTTCGTTATCCGCAATTGCGGGGTGCTATGGACGCGATCGTGGCGGAGTTGCCCAGGCGGCGGTATTGGTTGGTGTAACTGGTATGAGTATGGAATAGCGTAAATTAGTATTATGGAAAAGACTAACGGCAATAAGAAATTGACAGTGGTATTAGGCGCTTCTCCTAATCCGGAAAGGTATAGTTACCTGGCAACGAACCGGCTGAAGGCCTATGGGCATCCGGTGGTAGCTATAGGGGCGCAAGCTGGCGAGATCAACGGCACACCGATTACGAAGGAGCATCCGGCGATTGTGGATGTAGATACTGTAACGTTGTATCTGAATGCCTATCGTCAGCGGGAGTACTATGATTACATTGTGCAATTACATCCGAAACGTATCATATTCAATCCTGGTGCGGAGAATGATGAGCTGGCGGCATTAGCGCGGGAGCATGGTATTGCACCCGTTGAAGCTTGTACATTGGTGTTGTTGAGTACCGGGCAGTATTAGGCCTACCTATCTTCTACATGCTATTCCACCTCTTTACTGATGCTGGTAAAGGGAGTGGAGGCATTTGTTTCCCTGATATATATGCGGCGAGGAGGTAACAATTACTTCATCCGGCTGGCAGGTGCTGGTCGTCTACCTCGTGTAAAAATTTCGTATATTCGATTGATATTGTTTGTTTTCCCTCTCAGCTTACTACTACCGACAGACTGGAATATTAACATCAGCGCGTATTTACACTCTAAACCGATTATATATGAAATGGAGAAGATTTAATGGCGATGCCATTCATCTGCCTATCAAAGAAGCGGTGCGCGAGGCCATCATACGGGAAACCAACCGTGGCTTTCATCTCAAGGTGTGTATTGGTACGGATTCGCAGGTAAAGGGAGCAGACACGGAGTTTGCGACTGTTATTGTATTCTTGCGTGAGGGGCACGGGGGTTTTATGTTCATTCAGAATGACAAGACCCGTACGGCTTACTCTATCAAGGAGCGTATGCTTGTGGAAGTAGCCAAGAGCATTGAGATCGCGTATGAGTTGTGTGACCTGTTCACGGAGTATGATGTGGACATGGAAGTACATGCGGACATTAACACGAATCCTCAGTTCAAGAGTAACCTGGCTTTGCGTGAAGCGATGGGTTATATCCTTGGAATGGGCTTTGCGTTCAAAGCCAAGCCGGAAGCGTTTGCCAGCAGCAGCTGTGCGAACAAGATCGTGAACTGAGTGAGTTAACCCGCCTCAGGACTACTATACCTCCCTATTTGCAGGATGTGATCGCTCACCTCCCTTGGCTTTTTCTCCCCTAAACTTTCTTGATTGTATTATAGTTTGTTTTGCGCTCTGTTGAAGAGTTGTACTGTATTGTATTATTTTCTAACCCGAATGACTGTATGCGTAGCATTAGAGATTTCTTCCAGGGGAATAAAATGCGCTGGTATGCCAATGATCTATTAAAGCAACAGAACACATTCGAGTTACTGACCCTGGATGTCGGTGCTACGGAAAAGCAGATCCGTATACGAGTATATGATGATGCTGGTGAGTTAAAAGGGGAATATACTGTCAGGCTGGACCGCAATAAACTACTTTTATCGGTTTATGGTTCTAGATTTTCGACTGTCTATAGCTATATTCGCTATACCGGAAGTCTAAACCATCCGGATGAGTAATGAATTGGGGTAAATTAATTGTTCCTGTATGTGCTATGTTATCGATCATAGCCTGCAAAAGTACACCAGCCGTACAAAACGGTTATTCAGCCCGTTTACAGGGGAGTTGGCAACTGATCCGTGCCAGTGGCGGTTATGCCGGCAAGGACCAGCCTATTAAGGAGTTGCGGAACCTTTGTATCCATGAGAACAAGTACCAGGTGTGGCAGCGGGATTCGATGGCTGCCAGCGGGACATTTACGGTGAAAGATGCGAAGTGGATCACGAATGGGCAGCAGGGCCCTGCATTGTTCTTGGAGCGGTTTCCTTTCGGGCAGCAGTTGTCGTTGCGGAACGATACGTTACAACTGACGGACTTGGTATATGACGGCTACACTTACATTTATGTAAAGCAAGGCGGTAGTTGTTTCCGATAAAAGAGCAGGTCCCCGGCCGGCTTCAACCGCTTCGGGGACCTGTATATGATTGTTTGTGATATGCGTGTTATGCGATAGCCCTGAACTGGATGTTCATTTCTTCTATCAGGCTTAATATTTCTTCTCTGCCTGATTTTTTCACGGTTGATGTTACGAAGTGGGCTGGCAGGAATTGCCAGGTTTCCCTCATTTTATTGAGGAAGTTTTTGACGTTACGGCTGGTTTCGGCCTGTGTATTTTTATCTGCTTTGGTAAATACGATATTGAACGGGATGTTCCATTTACCCAGCTGGTTGATGAAGTCGAGGTCGATCTTTTGGGGGGTATGGCGGCTGTCGATGAGTACGAATACGTTTACGAGGTTTTCGCGTTTACGCAGGTAGTTTTCGATCATTTGTTCCCAGGAGCGGCGTTGAGACTGGCTGACTTTGGCGAAGCCATAACCGGGCAGATCAACGATATACCAGGCATTGTTGATGAGGAAATGGTTGATCAGCTGCGTTTTGCCGGGGGTACCGGAGGTTTTGGCCAGTTTTTCGCGGTTGGCCAGCATATTGATCAGGGATGATTTCCCTACATTAGATCGGCCGATGAAGGCATATTCCGGCATGTCCGGTTTGGGACATTTTTGCCAGTCGACGTTGCTGATAAGATATTCTGCTGATTTGATCACCATAACTTACATCCTCTTACGGGGAGGCGGCTCCCCTGGTTTAACGGATTTAAAAGAGAGGGATTGTTTTTCCTTGTTGTTGCTTGTCTGACTGTGCAGTTATCAACCAATATTGTGCTAACTTTGCGACCTATGTCAGATAAAGCGAACGTTCAGAAGGTAGTTCCCTATGTGGGATCAAAATTAAGCAAGAAGGAGCAAATAGCGGGCATGTTCGATAATATCGCCCACCGATATGACTTTCTCAACCATTTTATGTCCATGGGTATCGATATTACCTGGCGTAAGAAGGGCTTAAAACAACTGAAGTCGTTGCGGCCGAAAAAGATACTGGATGTGGCTACGGGCACGGGAGATCTGGCTATTATGGCGGAGCGGATGTTACATCCGGATCAGATCATAGGTATTGATATTTCGGCGGGGATGTTAGCGTTGGGGCGGCAGAAGATCGAGAAGCAGGGGCTTTCGGACAAAATAACCCTGCAGCTGGGAGACAGCGAGACAATAAGTTTTCCCGACCAGACGTTTGATGCGATAACGGTTGCTTTTGGTGTACGTAATTTTGAGAACCTGGAAAAGGGGTTATCGGAGATGCACCGAGTGCTTCAACCCGGGGGTAAGCTGATTATATTGGAATTTTCGAATCCGACAGTTTTTCCCATTAAACAATTATATAATTTGTATTTTAGCTACGTCACTCCCCGTTTAGGGAAATGGATCGCTAAGAGTCAGGAGGCGTATAGTTACTTACCGGATTCAGTGAAGGCGTTTCCCCAGGGTCAGGCGATGATAGACATCTTAACTAATACTGGTTTTAAGGCCGTTACATGCAAAACGCTCACATTCGGCATATGCTCTCTTTATTGCGCTTCGCGCTAATCCTGTGCCTATTTCTATGGAACACCCTTCCTGCCTGGTCACAGCAGGTACTCCATATGGAGGAACATGATATCAAGCCCTACTATTTTGGTATCACGCTGGCCGTTAACCAATCCAATTTCAAGCTATATCATGATCAGATCTTTCTGAAACAGGATTCTATCATGGTAGCGGAGCCGTTGAAGACCATTGGTTTTAACCTGGGGTTGCTGGCCAACCTGCGTTTAAACCATCGTTTTGACCTTCGTTTCAACCCTCAGCTGGTATTTGCATCCAAGAACCTTTATTACCGGGAGAACTATCCCCAGCGGGAGACGGAGAAAAAGATCGAGTCTATCCTGTTGATGTTCCCTTTGCAGATCAAGTTTAAGTCGGACCGTATCGGCAATATGCGGGTGTATACGATCGCGGGGATGAAGTTTGACTATGACCTGGCTTCGAATGCGCGTAACCGGCGGGCAGAGGACCTGGTAAAAGTAAGCCGTAACGACTATGGTTATGAGATCGGCGCTGGTTTTGAGTTTTACTTCCCTAGTTTCATCTTTTCACCGGAGTTCAAGATCAGCAATGGTATTGGGAATGTGCATGTAAAGGACCCCAATCTCCGTTATTCCAATGTGGTGGATCAGCTTAAATCGCGTATGATCGTGTTCTCTATTCACCTGGAAGGATAATTCCCTTTTATTTTATTGACTTGAAATTGACGGGCTTCTCTTAGTAATTGATGCTGGAATGGCTACTTTTGTGCTATGCAAAATTATCTCATCAGGAATATCTCCGTAGTGAATGAAGGCCGCACTACGGTACAGGACGTATGGATAAAAAATGACCGTATTGAGCGTATTGCACCGCAATTGGATGTACCAGGCCAGTACATTGAGATTAACGGGGAAGGCAAACATTTGTTGCCCGGTGTGATCGATGACCAGGTGCATTTCCGGGAGCCGGGGTTGACCCATAAGGCGACTATTTATACGGAGGCCCGTGCGGCGGTGGCTGGTGGTACGACCAGTTTTATGGAGATGCCCAACACTAAACCGGCGGCGCTGACTCAGGAATTGCTGGAGGATAAGTATAAGATTGGCGCGCAGCATTCGCTGGCCAACTATTCTTTCTTCATGGGTGTATCTAACGACAATGTGGAGGAGGTATTACGCAGTAATGAGAAGAAGGACCGGATCGCGGGGGTGAAGATATTTATGGGTTCTTCTACCGGTAATATGCTGGTGGATAATTTCATCACTCTGGAGCAGATCTTTTCCCGGACTGAGTTGCTGATTGCTACGCACTGTGAGGATGAAAAGATCATCCGGGAGAATATGGATAAGTACACGAAGGAGATCGGTGCGGAACATCTGACGGCGGCGGAGCACCCGCTGATCCGTAATGCGGAGGCTTGTTTTGAGTCTTCACTGGTGGCGATACAGTTTGCCAAGAAGCACAACTCCCGTTTGCATATTCTGCATATCTCCACGGAGAAAGAGTTGCAGCTGTTCAGCAATATGCTGCCGCTGGCGGAGAAACGTATTACGGCGGAGGTATGTGTGCATCACCTGTACTTTACTGCTGATGATTATGCGCGCTACGGCAATCTCATCAAATGTAATCCTGCTATTAAGGCACCGCATAATAAACATGCTTTATGGCAGGCATTGCTGGATGACCGGCTGGACATTATCGCGACGGACCATGCGCCTCATACCTGGGAGGAGAAGGCACAGCCTTATTTGCAGGCGCCATCCGGAGTGCCATTGGTACAGCACAGCCTGCTGATGATGCTGGAGCATGTGAACCTCGGCAATATCACGCTGGAGAAAGTGGTAGAAAAGATGAGTCATGCGCCGGCTACCTGTTTCCGTATCCGGGAGCGGGGTTATCTGCGGGAAGGGTATTATGCGGACTGTGTGATTGTAGATCTGCAGCAGGCTTCTACAGTAACGAAGGAGAGCCTGTATTACAAATGTGGCTGGAGTCCGTTTGAGGAGCATACATTCCCGGCGGCGGTGACCCATACTTTTGTGAATGGGCACCTGGCCTGGCACAACGGGCAGTTCAACGAGGAACGGCAAGGTCAGCGTTTGTTATTCGACCGGGATTAACAAAGTACAGTCAATATAATGTGAGGGAAGGTATTGCCGATGGCAATACCTTCCTGGTTTATGGAAAAGGGGGGAGGTGTGCGTCTATACAGGAACGGAGTTTGTACGGCATCATATGTACACTCGCTTTTTTTTATTTACTTAGCATCAGTGGTGTTGCGGTATTGCTTTCTGCGAAGAGGTCATATTGTCTTCCCTTAAAAATCATCAACAGCATGGAGTTGGATATCACGACTTACTACGATCTATCTATCTTCAACCGGGAAGAGGAGTTTTCTTTGTTCCACCGGCTGGACTTTACTACTACTGCCGGCGGGCGTGAATATCTCCGTCGTCTTTTTTCGGCTCCGCTGAAGGACATTACTGCCATTCAAAACCGGCAGCGTGCGTTGCAGTACCTGATGGCGCATGAAGACAGCTGGCCATCCATCATTTCCAACGGTACTATTGTAGTATTGGAAAATTACATGGATGCTCAGATCGAACCGATCTCCAATACGGAAGGGGTACCACTGCTGATGAATGCGGCACTGATCAAAACCATCTATGCACCGGACTATGGGTTTATTAAATTCTCTTTTCCCCAGCTGCTGAACCTATTGAAGGGATTCCGTGGATTTGTGGAAGCCTTGAATCATGATGATTGTCCGAAGATATTGAAGAGTATATTGGACCGGGCGCAGCACCTGTTGTTACAAAGGGATTTCAGCGATATACTGGAAGCGGAAGGTCGTGGGAAGTTGTCGTTCATACAGGTATTACGCTTTGATAGTTTCGTACGTCGCCGGCATAAGAAGGTGGTACTGGAGTTGCTGGAGCTGTATAAGCAGCTGGATGCTTATAATGCCATGACGAAAGCGATCCGCCGGTACAATCTGCAGTTCCCATCATTCAATACGCAGCAAGCTCCTTTCGTGCAGGCTACGCAGTTATACCATATCATATTACAACAGCCGGTTGCTTATGATGTAACGCTCAACCCGCAAGCCAACTTTCTGTTCCTCACCGGGGCGAATATGGCGGGTAAAACTACTTTTATCAAAGCGGTAGGGGTAGCGGTGTTCCTGGCGCATATAGGCATGGGCGTACCGGCGCAGCAGATGGAGTTGAGTTTCTTCCATGGCATCTTTAGTAACATACAGGTGCAGGATAATATATTCCGCGGGGAGAGTTACTTCTACAGCGAGGTACAACGTATCAAAAATACGATCATCAAGATCAGCAATGGTAATAACTGGTTGGTATTGATCGATGAGATGTTCAAGGGTACCAATGTAGAGGATGCGAAAAACTGTTCGCTGGCGGTAATACGCGGTCTGTTGCAGAGCAGCAACTGCCTGTTCATGCTATCGACCCACCTGTATGAGATTGCGGATGAATTACAGCAAGAGCCCAAGATCCGTTTTAAATATTTTGAGTCTACCGTAATGGATGACAACCTTTACTTTACCTATCAATTGAAAGACGGTATTGCGAAAGAGAAGATCGGATACCTGATACTGAAGCGGGAGAAGGTGCTGGACCTGTTACGGGAGATCCGCTAAGGGGTAGTTAAATGTAAGGAAATTGCCTTACATTTAGTTACTCAACCCCATATCCCCATGATTGTCAAAACGTACGGTAGCGCTGTGCAAGGCGTAGAAGCCATTTCCATTGTAATAGAAGTGAATGTTTCCGATAAAGGGTCCAAGTTTTATATGGTTGGATTACCTGATAATGCGGTCAAGGAGAGTGAGCGGCGTATAGAGTCGTCCATCCTTCACCTGGGTTATCGTATGCCCCGTTTGCGCACGGTGGTGAATATGGCGCCTGCTGATATCCGTAAGGCAGGGTCTGCGTATGACCTGCCTATTGCGTTGGGTATACTGGCGGCATCGGGGCAGGTGCCTGCGGAGCTGTTAGGTCATTATACCATTATGGGTGAGTTGTCGCTGGATGGTACGGTACAGCCGGTGCGGGGGGCTTTGCCTATTGCATTGCAAGCGAAGCGGGAGGGTTTCAAAGGGCTGATACTACCGTTGTCCAACGCCAAGGAAGCCGCGATGGTGGATCAGCTGGAGGTGTACGGGGTATCGCATATGCGGGAGGTGATCGACTTTTTGAAAGATACGACGAAGCTCTCTCCTATCCGTGTAGATGCGGCGGATGCTTTTGCGGCGGCGCAGCAGGACTTCGAGATTGACTTTTCGGATGTGCGGGGGCAACGTAATATCAAACGCGCCCTGGAGATAGCTGCTGCCGGTGGACACAATGCGGTGCTGGTAGGTCCTCCGGGAGCGGGTAAGACCATGCTGGCACAGCGGTTGCCTACGATATTGCCGCCATTGAGCCTGCAGGAAGCACTGGAGACGACAAAGATTCATTCGGTAGCAGGTAAGTTACCGGCGCATAGTTCGCTTATTGCGAGACGGCCTTTCCGCTCTCCTCATCATACGATCAGCGATGCGGCCCTGGTAGGTGGTGGTGCTCATCCTCAGCCCGGGGAGATATCGCTGGCGCATAATGGGGTATTATTCATGGATGAGTTGCCGGAGTTCAAACGTAAGGTGCTGGAGGTGATGCGGCAGCCCATAGAGGAACGGCGGGTGACGATCTCCCGTACGCGGATGGCCATAGACTTCCCTGCCAGCTTCATGCTGCTGGCCTCTATGAACCCTTGCCCCTGTGGTTATTTCAACCATCCGGAGAAGTCGTGCAGTTGTCCACCTGGTGCGGTACAGAAGTATCTCAACAGGGTATCTGGTCCGTTACTGGACCGGATAGACCTGCATGTAGAGGTCACTCCTGTTCCTTTTTCGGCATTGTCATCGCAGCAGGCAGCAGAATCCAGCAAGGATATACGTGTGCGGGTGATGGCGGCGCGGAAGGTACAGGCACAACGATTCCAGGGCCAGGACGGCCTTTATTGCAATGCGCAGATGAGCAGCAAGCAGCTCAAACGGATATGCCTCACGGACAATGCGGGGGATGCGCTACTAAAGAAGGCGATGCAGCAACTCAAGTTGTCGGCAAGGGCTTATGACCGCATACTGAAGGTCAGCAGGACGATCGCTGATCTGGAAGGCAGTGAGCAAATACAGCCTACTCACCTGGCGGAGGCAATACAATACCGGACGCTGGATCGGGAAAGCTGGGGCAGTTCTTTCTAAAAGGCGCCGGCTGATCAGCTGGCCACTTCTACCTCTTTGTTCTTATACTCCTCGCTGAGTTTCTTTTGTATGTCTGCGGGTACTGGTGCAAACTCAGCGAACATAGTTTTGATTTTGGCTTTGCCCTGAGTGACATTACGCAAGGCGGCGAACAGTTTATCCAGTTCGGCCTGTGGGGTGCGGGCTTTTATCACCTGGTAGCCATTTTCGGCATCCATACCGGTGATGATACTACGCCGGCTTTGCAGTTCCCCCATGATATCGCCCATCATCACATCGGGAGCGGTTGTTTCGATATCAAATACGGGTTCCAGCAGTTGTGGTGCCGCCTGGTGGAAAGCATCTTTGAAGGCCATCATGCCTGCTATTTTAAAGGAGATATCGTTGCTATCTACCGGGTGCATTTTGCCATCATATACACTGACGCGGATATCGCGCACATAGGAGCCGGTGAGAGGACCTTCCTGCATTTTCTCCATGACGCCTTTGAGGATGGAAGGCAGGAAGCGGGTTTCAATAGCGCCGCCGACGATACAATTGTTGAATACCAGTTTCCCTCCCCAGGTCAGCTCTATCTCTTCCGTATCTCTTACCGGGTAGTCTTTCAGTGGGGGCATGCCTTCGTAATAAGGTTCTATTTTCATAAACACCTCTCCGAACTGTCCGGCACCTCCTGATTGTTTCTTATGCCGATAGGAAGCCAGGGCTGGCTTCTGGATGGTTTCGCGATACGGTATTTTGGCTGCGTGGTAGGCGACATGCATCTTATAGGTGTTTTCCAATCTCCATTTGGTGACCAGGAGATGCAGGTCGCCTTGTCCGTGCAGGATGACCTGTTTGAGTTCCCGGTTGTATTCCACTTCGAGGGTGGGGTCTTCCGTATGCAGTTCGGCCAGTACCTCTCCCAGTTTTTCTTCATCGGATTTGCTGGTCGCTTCGATGGCTATTCTGACTTTGGGTGTGGGGAAGTGGATGGGATCTATCTGAGCGGTGAACTGTTTTTCGGCCAGGGTATGATTGGTAAAGGTGTTCTTCAGTTTGAGGGTGCAGCCGATATCGCCCGTGCGGAGGCGGTCGACGGGATTCCTGTTTTTGCCATCGGCGATGAAGAGCTGGTTGAGTCTTTCGGTGGTATCGCCATTTTGATTAACCAGTTCTGTGCCTGTTCTCACTTCTCCGGAGAGTACCTTAAAAAAAGAAAGGCGTCCTATGTGTGGCTCCTGGAGTGTTTTGAACACGAAAAGGCAGGTGGGGGCTGCGGGGTCGCAGGGTACCGCTTTGCCATCGGTGGTTTGTTCGGGAGGCATTTCGGTAGCGGAAGGGGCGACATTGTCGATGAATCCCATGAGGCGGCCGCTGCCCATATTTTGTTTGGCGGAGAGGCAGAAGACAGGGAATACCTGGTGTTTGAGCATACCAATTTTAAGGCCCTGGCGGAGTTCATCTTCGTCGAGGTTTCCTTTTTCGAAGTATTGCTCCATGAGGGTATCGTCGTTTTCGGCTGCTTTTTCGACCAATTCGTTATGCAATTGATCGGCTTTTTCACGTTCACTATCGGGTATGGGGAGTTTTTCGGGTTTTCCACCCCCATCGGGGAAGCGGTACATGGTCATTTTGAGCAGGTCGATGATCGCGTTGAATCCGAGGCCCTGGTTAACGGGGTATTGCATGACGGTAACGGCAGGGCCGAGGATGTTACGGGCGTCTTCGACGGTCTTGTTGAAGTTGGCTTGTTCGGTATCCAGCTGGTTGATGGCCAGCAGGGTCGGTTTGCGGTATTTGTCTACATAGTCCCATATCAGTTCGGTACCTATTTCGACACCATATTGGGCATTGAGTAGCAGCAAGGCGGTGTCGCAGACCCTGATGGCGGAAATGACTTCACCGATGAAGTCTTCCAGGCCGGGGGTATCAATGATATTGATCTTGTAGTCTCTCCATTCGGTATGCAGGCAGGTAGCGTATACGGAGTTGCCTCTTTCATGTTCTATTTCATGATAATCGGAGACGGTATTGTTCTCTTCTACAGAACCACGTTTGTTGATGATACCGGCTTCAAATAACATGGTTTCGCTGAGGGTGGTTTTACCGCTTTTGGCGGCGCCCAGCAGTACAATATTTTTGATGTGTTTTTCATCATACGTATTCATAAGATGGAATTTATGCGTGAATGGATGTGGGATAAACAGCGGGTACCTGCAGAGAAGTAAAGAACATTACTATT
Source organism: Chitinophaga pendula (assembly GCF_020386615.1). Lineage (NCBI taxonomy): Bacteria > Pseudomonadati > Bacteroidota > Chitinophagia > Chitinophagales > Chitinophagaceae > Chitinophaga > Chitinophaga pendula. The sequence goes on along the minus strand of NZ_CP077769.1, from coordinate 7,472,554 downwards.
AAGTTAACGTATTTTTTACTAGGAGACAACCTGTAAATGGTTATTTTGAGGCACTTTCAGCGGTTTTCTGGCTGCAGTCCCTTGCTGGCCGGGGGCCTGAATATGGATGTCCTTGCTAGGACTGGGCCTGCTGCCATGGGATGCCGCAGGCAGCTATATACCTGCAGAAGGTGTTGATAAAAGTTCCCTGCTCCGAAATATGTTGCAACACACATGAATAAATTTAGCTGTATCTTTGCAGCCGTTGCTAACCGGCAAACTTAGCATAACGCCCAACTTTTGCAGGGAGACGGAAACCTCTGCGTATTTATTGAAAAAAGAAGATCAACTTAAACAGTCACTCCACATGAAAATATTATTAAGGTATCTCAAAAGCTATAAATGGCTGATCCTGCTGGCATTGCTATTTGCCACCATCAACCAGGTTTTTTCTTTACTGGATCCGTTCATCTTCGGTAAGATCATCGACCAGTTTGCATCACATCCGAAGACAGTGACAAGCGGGGGTGTACAGGTACCCCGTTCACAATCGGATTATGTGAATGGTGTATTACTATTATTGCTGGGTGCTGTTGGCGTGGCGATGATATCGCGTATTGCCAAAGGGTTCCAGGATTATTTTGTGAATGTGATCATTCAGAAATTCGGCGCTCGGGTATATACGGACGGGTTGCGTCATTCTTTGAGACTGCCTTATCAGCAGTTTGAGGATCAGCGAAGCGGGGAAACGCTGGCTGTATTGCAGAAGGTAAGAACGGATTGTGAGAAGTTTATAACTTCTTTTATCAATGTGCTGTTTATCTCGCTGGTGGGTGTTGTATTTGTGATGATCTATGCTTTCCAGGTAGAATGGAGCTTGGTACTGGTCTACTTTTGTGGCAGCATCTTACTGGGAGTGTTAATGAACCTGCTCAGTAAAAAGATCAAGGTGATCCAGAAGAGGATCGTTAAAGAGACTACTGCGCTGGCGGGTTCTACAACGGAATCGCTGCGTAATATTGAGCTGGTGAAAAGCCTTGGCCTGACACAACAAGAGATACGCCGCCTGAACTCCACCACGATCAAGATATTAACAATGGAGTTAAAGAAGGTGCGGGATATCCGGAGCATCAGTTTTGTGCAAGGTACTTTTGTCAATTTTTTAAGACAAGGTATTTTATTCCTGCTGTTATTCTTCCTATATCGTGATCGTGTAACTGTGGGTGAGTTGTTTACGCTGCAGCTTTATTCCTTCTTCATTTTCGGGCCATTACAGGAGTTGGGCAACATTATACTGGCATACCGGGAAGCGCAGGTTTCTTTACTGAACTTCCAGAATATCATGAACACGCCGGTAGAGTCGATGCCTGCGCATCCGGTAACTGTAGGAGCAATCGAGCAGCTTACTTTTGAGCATGTAGGTTTCCAACACCTGACTGCCAATATCAAGGCATTAGAGGATATCTCTTTTGAGGCGCAAACGGGAGAAACGATTGCCTTTGTAGGGCCATCCGGTTCAGGTAAGACGACACTAGTGAAACTATTGGTAGGGCTGTATAAGCCCAAGGACGGCAGTATAAGATACAATGGTGTGGATGGTAATACGGTAGACATGGAGACGATGCGTCATCAGATCGGTTTTGTGACCCAGGATACGCAGTTATTCTCTGGTACCATCAAAGAGAACCTGCTATTTGTGAATTCCCGTGCTACTGATGAAGAGATCCTGGATGTATTGCACAAGGCGGCGGCACAGACGTTGCTAGCAAGAGCGGACAATGGGATTGATACGATGATCGGCGAAGCCGGTATCAAGATATCAGGCGGTGAGAAGCAGCGGCTTTCTATTGCCCGGGCGTTGTTACGCAAACCACGTTTGCTGGTATTTGACGAAGCTACATCTGCGCTGGATTCCATTACCGAGGAAGCTATCACCCAGACGGTACGTAAGATCACTGCCAGCCGTGAGCACATTACAGTGATGATCGCTCACCGTTTGTCGACTATTATGCATGCGGACCGTATCTATGTGCTGGAACGCGGCAAGATCGTAGAAACGGGTTCCCACCATGCGCTATTGGAAGAGAAGGGATTGTACTATGCGATGTGGCGTCAGCAGATTGGAGAGCGTAAAATAGAGGAGGTTGCTCCACAGGCTTAAACGGATGCTTATCGCATTTTCTGTCGGCAGCCCGGGTTAATAAATGTACCTTTGCGGGACATTGAGTTGACTAAACGATGAGCAAATGAAAAAAAAACGCCCTAATTACTTTCTAAGCCTGCTCTCCATGAAGTGTCCGCGTTGCCGGAGGGGAGATATGTTCAAAGACAAGAATCCATTTCACTGGCGGTTATCCCGTATCTTCAACATGTATGAACGTTGTCCGGTATGTGATCAAAAGTATGAGTTGGAAACGGGGTTCTGGTTTGGTACTGGTTATGTAAGTTATGCGTTAGGCGTTGCTTTATCGGTGTTCAACCTGATCTGGTTCTGGTTATTTGTGGGACTTTCCTGGCGGGATAACAGTGTATTGGTATGGTTAGGTGTAAACGGGGTGATACTGGTATTGGTGCAGCCGTGGCTAATGCGGATATCCAGAGCGATCTACCTGTATTTCTTTGTGTATTATGATGAAGATACGGCTGACTTGCCTGATGCTCATGAACATCACTAACTGATCATTAGCATATCTATATAAAAATAACTAAGGGCTGTAAAGACAGCCCTTTTCTGTTTCAACCAAAATCTAAACCTTTTGAGTTTAGACAAAATCTTTCTCAATGGGCTAAAAAAATGAATGTATTATATAGTAGGATAGAATTGAAGTATTGCAAGCAGTGGTAGAGCCTAAAGACCTTTTACAGGCCTTAACAAATTTTGCGATCTGGTTCCGTTTTTATTTACGAAAGCAAGTTACAAAACCTATATATAATAATTACGGAAATTATATCTATTGTTTTCTTGATACCTAAAAAGCACTGATAATCATAAAATTACTCCCCAAAAACAGGGATTTATCTGTGATAAGCGGTTATACTGTGTCGAAATGTGAGTAACTGGTCCAGGTAACTGAGCCGGTAATGCAAGGCATTTACGCTATAAAAACGGAAGGGCCGTATCAGAAGATACAGCCCTTTTTAGATAAAAAGTAAACCCTGAAAGAAGGTTATTCTATTTGAAATCTATCGGAACAGCCACTTTTACACTGAAGTTGCGTCCCATACCGAATACACCGGAGCGACCGGTCAATTCGTTCAGCGGGGCATATTTCAGGCGGCTGAGGTGATTCTGATAAGCTACATCTCCCAGGTTATTCACCGCGAAATGTAAGGAGAACAACGTTTTGTCTTTTCTGCCTACAATATCAGCACCCAATCCGGCATTGAACAAGGTGTAACCTTTTGTCGTGGTTTCTGTCTGATAGGCGGAGAATACATTGTTCTGATCGAAGTTCATATCCATTTGTACGCCGATATAGGCATTCCGGAAGGGACCCCCTACTTTTTTGAATTTGCCTTTCAGTTCAGACAGCCAGCGGCCGGCAGGAATATTAGGCAGGTATTTGGTAGAGTCTGTTGCATTGCTGACAGTAGCGCTTACGTAGGAAAGTGTATTTTCGAAATGCAGCCAGTCTATCGGATGCGGGTGGATATCCAGCAAGAGTTCGCCCCCATAGAGGTTAGCAGTGTTTTGCTGGTATTTGAAAGCGGCATATCCTTCTGCATTATCATTTCCGGGGATAGAGTCCGTACCGGCTGCATTCAGCAGTTTACGAGAGTAGATGAAGTTACTGATATGATTGTAGAATACGTTGGCGGTCAGTGACACGTGTTGGGAGTTGAATTCAACGCCTGCATCGATCTGTGTGCTGGTTTCCGGTTTGAGATCGGCGTTACCATATTCATATTTGATAGTGCCTTCGTGGACGCCGTTGGCCGCCAGTTCTGCGATATTGGGTGCACGGAAGCCTCTGGCGACGTTCAGTTTAAGCGTCACCTGATTGCTGGCGGCATAGCTAAGGCCTACACTACCGGACACGTTGGAGAAATTGCGTTCGAAAGCTGCAAATTTCTCTTCTGTATCGGGGCCTGCGGGTGCTGGTTTTTCATCGGCATTGAGGAAGAGTGGATCTGCCTTCATTTTACGATAGTCGTAACGGAGGCCACCGCTTAATGTCAGTTTATCGAAAGTTTTGCTGGTCACTGCGAATACGCCTGCATCGAACAGGTTATATGCCGGAATGAGGAATTCTTTACCGGATATCTTGTTCTGTTGCTGCATCCCATTTACCCCAACAGTTGTTTGCCAGCCTTTCATTTCCGGCAGGAAGTAGCGCAGGTTATAGTTGAAGGTGTGCAATTTGAGATATAGTGCTGGTTCATCCGGTGTAAGCGGGCTTTCGTATTCGCGGCGGCGGTTCTGTTGATAGCCTAATGTGAGAGCAAGGCGACCACCATTGTTCAGGTAGATGTTGTTATCCCATACCAGTTTATCGTGATTGATACGTTGTCCGGGGACGCCGATGCTGTAGTCTTTGTTGTCGCTGCTGGTTACGGGTTCTTCTTCTGCCTGGCCGTTCTTATTAACCGGTTTGACGAAACGGCCTTGCCCATCACGTTCGCCTTCTACCAGGCCAAGGTGCTGATTGAAGGAAGTGTAGCTGAGGCGGGAATATCCCCATTGTTTATTGATACCGATAGAAGCGCCATAGTTAGTATTTCTGAAGCGGGAATTGAATACGTAGTTATCGTATTTGTTCTTATAGTCATGTGCGAACTTCTGGGTACCGAATACGCTCCAGCTGAAGCCATTATGGTTGCCGGCGAGATCGGCGTGGTAGGCTATCAGGCCGTTGTTAGTCTGATAGTTGGCTTCTACATTCCCTTTGACAGTACCTACGGGTACTACGGATGGCGGCACGATGTTTACTACTCCGGCCAATGCATCAGACCCATATACCAGTGAGGCGGGGCCTTTCAGTATTTCTATTTTGCCGACGTTATAATCGTCGATCTCGATACCATGTTCATCTCCCCATTGCTGGCCTTCCTGGCGGATATCATCTCCTACAACCACTACCCGGTTAGCGCCGAGGCCGCGGATGAACGGTTTAGAGATAGCAGGTCCGGTAGTCAGCTGACTTACGCCCGGCACTTTGCTGATCGCGTCTATGATGTTGGTAGATATTTCTTCGTTGAGGGCTCCTTTGCGAATGACGCTGATAGGAGCCGGATTCTTTTTCAATGAAGTTGCCAAGTTGACACCAGTTACTACTACTTCATTTTTTTCGATCAGTGTTTCGGACAAGGTGAAGTTGACTGTTGTCTCCCCTTCAATGGTTACGACTTCGCTTTGAGCCGCGTAGCCTACGTAATGGATTTCCACTACGAAACGGCCTTTGGGCAAGTGTTTGATGGAATAGTTACCCTGGGCATCGGAGGAAGCGCCAACATGAAGGTCCGGCAGATATACGGTCGCTCCCGGCAAAGCGTTACCGCTTGTCTTGTCAGTTATCTTTCCACTCAGTGAGTTAGCAGCATTATCAGTGGAGTTGGCCCAAAGCGGGCTTTGCAACAGCAAAGCCATTATCAATAATAAGAAGGTACGCAATTGATGCATATGAATAGACATAAATACAGGGAGAAATGATAAGTTACTCCGCGCCTGTTCCGGTTCCCTGTATCAGGAACATGGCATACGGTGACGACTCCACATCAGTGAATACAGGTCGTCAGATAATAAGTGTGATAAAATAGAGAGTGGTGTTATTATTAGCAGAACGGAGGGGCACGCAGGCCTGCTGCATGATGGGGGGTGATCGTGCATACCGGTATGAATGGCTGGAGGTAAGTCCATACTATTTGCTGTACCGGCGAAGTATATACAGAGCGGATATGCTCATAGGGTTCTATACCTATTTGCAGGAAACCGCAGTGCTGGTGTGCAGTGGAAATGGTCAGGCCATCGGGGGCGTGACTGGCATCTATCTGGTCGATAGTATCCTGGTGACCGGCAAACAGATGCAGGAACTCCCTGGGGGTGGTATGTAGCATAAAAACACCCAGGAGTATGATTGCCAATATTTTATGTAGCTCTCTTTTTGCCAATGGTCGCGGATATGCAGCAAAGGTAGGGGAAAAACACCTATTTGCAACAAAGTTGCGGACGGACGGCATTGGAAAGCAACAAATGGCGGCAGGTTACCTCACCTTCATCATGGCATGTACTTGTTGGAGGCTACCGTTCTGGAGGCGTACATAATAGATACCATTGGAAAGTCCGGCCCCATTGAAGGTGATGGTATATTCTCCCGGGGTATGTACCCTGTTGACAGGCACCTGGATGAGACGACCCATGGTATCGAAGATCTGGAGCAGGGTATGTCCTCCTTTGGTCTTATATTTTATGACGGTATTATTATCGAAGGGATTGGGATAGTTCGTCAAGGTTAGCTTAGCACCATCCTGGTTTACATCATCGATGCCGGTAATAAGTCCGCAAGCAATACCATTTACGATAGGCAGGCGTTGATAGTCTTCCAGCAGGATACGTTCCAGATCGGCTTGTTTAAGACAGAACCATTGTTCCAGCAAGGAGGCGTATACAGAGCGGAAGTCGTATTGCATGGGTATATTATCGACCACGGAGGCGGCATCGGGCATGGTGGGGGTATTCCCCAGTACGCCCTGCATGACATAATCGCCGAAAATGATCATAGGTGCGGCGGCGCCATGGTCAGTACCCATGCTGAAGTTAGACTTGATACGACGGCCGAATTCGGAGAAGGTCATTCCTACTACCCTTTTGGATGCTTTCAGTTGGGTCAGGTCATCCATAAAGGCCTTGATGGCAGTAGAGAGTTCTTCCAGCAGCTTAGCATGTGTACCGGTAGATGTATCTCCTCCGTTGGTCTGACTGGCATGCGTATCGAAACCGCCCATGCTCACCATGTACAATCTGGTCTTAAGGCCACCTGCTACCAGGCGGGCAACTATCTTGAGTTGCTGTGCTAGGTTGGTATTAGGATAAGGGCTTTGTTGGGTCACTTTACCCGCAGCCAGTTTAATACTATCAGCAAATTTATTACTCTGCTGTGCTATCAGCCGGATGTATTTCAGCTCCTTACCGGCATGGGTATTGGGTACCGGATCGGCGGTGCCGTTGATCAGGTCGTAAAAGTTGGTAGCGCTGGTGATAGCCATTCCCATATTGGCATTGTTGCCCTGGAAAGCAGGCGATACAATGGAACCTATCTGTATGGCCAGGGGATCCGGCATATCGCTGTTGGGGAAGCCATTAGGATATCCGGGATAGGCATCTGACAGATATCTGCCCGCCCAACCGGTAGTCAATATCTGGTTGGAATCTGATCCGGTGAGCCATATGTCTGTAGCCCGGAAGTGGGAATAATTTGGAGAAGGATACCCTACGCCCTGGATCACACACACCTTTCCTTTATCATACAGTTCCTGTACTCCTTTCATGGACGGGTGAAGGCCTGCCTTCTCGTAGTTGGCCAACCTCAATACCTTTCCCTGTTGAATAGCGATATTGGAGCGGGCTGCCTGGTATTTATCGTATTTATCGATAGGTATGACCATGTTCAAGCCATCATTTCCACCTGTCATCTGTATCATCACCAGCACATGATCATTCTGTTCACCAGCGCCTTGCAGTGCTTCCAGTAAAGGAGAAGCGCCAAAAGCCTTGATAGAAAAGCCATTCAGAAAGGCAGGTAATACCGTAGCAGGTACGGTGTGTTTGAGAAAGTCTCTTCTTTTCATAGTTAGGCCAGTTGGTATTCAGACAGGTTCATGATGTATTTATACAGAGATTGCAGCAGTTTATGTACGATATCTCTTTTACCGGTATCTCCCGGATTGTTGATATGGTCGTTCCAGGCGTCGGTCCAATAATAGTTGCTATTAGGGCTCTGGCCGAACAGCAGGGTATTATTTTTCAGAAATGCTTTTGTAGTATCAGATACGTCCATGCGGTAGAGCAGGTCAAGGGAATCGTTTACCAGGGCTACCGGATCTGAGGGGTCTGGCATTTGTTTGGCAAAAGCGATGGGATCGATATGCAGTCCAGCATAGCCGTTATCACTGATCAATGTATCACTCAGCTGGTTGCGTTTGGGTAAAGTATCGGTGTTTATCCACAGCTCATGGTATTGCGGTTCTTGATGATAGGCATCCCATCCTGCTACCAGTGGTGGATCGCCGATGTCCTGTAACATACTGGCAGCCCGATCGCGCATACGATGTAAAGCATCGTAGCGGGCTGTATAATCGGAGACCGGCGGGAATTGTATCGCGTATTCCCGGCACATGCCCACGCAAAAGTCTATTGGACTTTTGATAAGACAGGCCATATTGAGGGGATCGAAGAAGTGCTCACTCAGGAAGAGCGTTCGTAATACCGGCAGGATATTATATTGATTATTGCGGAATACGTCGGCCAGGGGCGCGATGACATTCTGTTCGGTGGCGGCGTCTATTTCGTAGTAAACGAAGAACCGGTATATCTTACGGCAGATGAATTTAGCGACTTCCGGCTGAACAAATATGATATCTAGCAGTTCGTTGAGTTCAGTAGCACCATCCGGGCCAGCAGTTCCTGATATTTTACGGTTGTTATAGAAAGAAGAAAATTCTTTGATCGCCACATCGTGTTTGGAGCTATCAAAATAAGAAGTGATGGTGGTGTCGTTGATGCGATATCCTGTGAGTACCCTGGCGGTTGCTCTTACATCATCTTCTGTATAATGAGAGTCCGGGCCTTTACCAACGGTGAACAATTCATGCAGTTCGCGGGCATAGTTTTCATCGGCGGCCTCTTTGGAGTTCAGATTACCATTGAGGTATACCAGCATGGCCGGATCGATGGATACTGCTTTTGTCAAAGCTTTGAAATTGCCCAATGCCAACTGGCGGAGCATCGTATTGTACTTATAGGTATAGCGCGCATTGTTGACCATATCCATTTCCGTTACGAAGTGGTTGTGCCAGAACAATACCATTTTCTCCTGGATACTGCGAGACTGATTGATCATCACATCTAACCACCAGGCCTTGTAGGAATTCGTACGTGCTCTGTCGAGGTCATCATCTCCACGGGAAGAGCTGACCCAGGTAGCACCAGGTGCTATGCCGGTAGCGTCTACGCCGTAGTTATTGATGGGAGGAGCAGGAACAGTGCCTGTTGTAAGCAAGGCATCTACTGCCTGTTCGATAGTCAGGCCGCGGCACCAATTAAGGTCTGCTGGTGTGGCGCCGAAGAGACAGCGTTTGAGCAGGTGCACCATTTGCGCTGTACCCCAGTTGCCTGTATAGGGAGCAATGCCACTAAGGGTACGTGCAGGCTGTACTTTGGCTGTTTTACTATTTGTGGTGGATAGTGTCAGAAATTGTCTGCGATCCATAAATTGATATGGTTATGCGGTTGAGAGACGTTGGCCCTTTTGGAGCACCAAATTAGTAAAATTCTTAATTTGTCAAAGATAATTTTTTATCGCTATTGGTCCATTTATGCGGTGTATTAGACAATAGCCTGATCTTCTATCAGATACGATGCGGAGAAATGCATGTTGACAGTTGCAGGTATTTAGTAAGGGATAAGTGGAGGTATACGATTGTGACCTGCTAATGTATACTTTCAATGATGCCGGCGATACCTTGTCCACCGCCGACACAGGCAGTGACCATGCCATATCGTTTGTTAAGGCGCTTCAGGTCACCCAACAACTGTACCGTGAGTTTTGCGCCTGTACATCCCAATGGATGCCCCAATGCGATGCCTCCACCATTAATATTTACCGTCTCCGGATTCAGATCCAGCTCACGGATGACAGCTACTGCCTGAGAGGCAAAGGCTTCATTCAGCTCTACCAGGTCTATATCTTGCTGGGACATGCCTGCGTGTTTGAGCACTTTAGGAATGGCTGCTACCGGGCCTATCCCCATAATACGCGGATGTACTCCTGCCGACATGCAAGCCACAAGTCGTCCGATAGGTTGCAGCCCCAGCTCTTTCATGCGGGTTTCGCTCATTACTAACAGGAAAGCCGCGCCGTCTGAGGTCTGCGAGGAATTACCAGCTGTCACGGTACCGTCCGCAGCAAATACCGGCTTCAGTTTCGCCAGTGCATCTGCGGTAGTATCCGCACGAGGTCCCTCGTCTGTATCTACTGTAAATGTACGTGTTTGTCTTTTGCCTTCTTTATCCACATATATTTCCTGCACATCTATCGGTAAGATACCGTCTTTAAAATGTCCGTTTTTGATTGCATACAATGCACGTTGATGGGATTGCAAAGAGAAAGCATCCTGGTCCTGCCGGGTGATATTGAACTCACGTGCCACCGCTTCCGCAGTGAGTCCCATGCCCAGGTAATAATCAGGATTAGTACTGGCTACCGTATAATTCGGTACAGCCTTCCATCCCATTGTAGGTACCAGACTCATACTCTCCGTACCACCTGCTATAATGCAATGTGCCATACCGGCTTGTATCTTGGCGGTCGCGATCGCCAGCGTCTCCAGGCCAGAAGCGCAGTAACGATTCACTGTCATCCCTGGTACATCAATACCTAAAGCCCTTACCGCTATCAGTCTTCCGATCTGTAATCCTTGCTCTGCCTCCGGAACAGCGTTACCAACGATCAAGTCGTCGACTTGTGCCGGATCTACTTGAGGGATGGAACGTAACAATCCTGTGATGAGGTCAACAGCGAGATCATCAGGGCGATAGAAACGGAATCCGCCTCGTTTGGCTTTACCTACCGCCGTTCTGTATCCGGCTACGATATATGCTGTTTCCATAGTTGTGCGTATTATACCGTAAGAATTTCTGATTTTTAAATTAAATTAATTAACTTTTTGTAATTTTTATTGAAAGGCAGTACATTTGCCACCCACCAACAGCAACATAAGACTCTGTAGCTCAGTTGGTAGAGCAGCTGACTCTTAATCAGCGGGTCTAGGGTTCGAGTCCCTACAGGGTCACCATATGGGACAAGTCAAAATTCAAACGACTTGTCCCATTTTTTTTGGGCTTCAATTCCTTGTCTATTAAGGATATAATGTTGATGATTTCATTCAATCTTTTGGTTCGATGTTGGCAACCGTCGAATACGAGATTTTCAGGGAACATCGAACCAACTATCTTTCGCTTTACTTCTACTGTACCTTCTCTATACAATGTTTCAAGCTGTGCGATGTTGCTAAACGCCTTGTTCCATAAAGGCTCTACCGTTGTTTGGAAATTTACAGCGGCCTTTAATTTTGCTTCCAGCCGATTGATCTTTTCCTCACATTCAGATTTGATAGCCCGATAATCATCGCCTTCAATATCGCCGCACAAAAGCAGTTCTCTTGCTTTTACAACCCGGTTGTTTACCTCCTGCAATTGTACCTTTAAATCTTTTTGTTCATCTCTTTCTCCCCGTTCTTTTGATTTATATGTTGACGTAATTACGTCTTTGCATATTTCAAGTCTTGAAAGCGGCCAAACATATTTTTTGATCTCGTCATACATTTTATCGTTCGTGTCTTTTGCTTTGTAACGAACACCACAAGCAGAACTGCAATGATAGTAATGGTAATATTGTGTTCTCCCTTTTGATGCACTGGCTGTCAACATCCTTCCGCATTTTGGACAGATCAGGAAGCCTCTCAATGGAATGCTGTCATCGGCTGTAACTTTTGTTCCCAAAATCCGTTTGCGTCCATCCAATACATCCTGAACATCATAGAATAGGGCTTCAGAGATCAAAGGTTCATGTTGCCCCTTTGCCAAGAGACTTTCTTCTTCTTTGTATTTGGGAACAAATATCAATCCGCAGTATATCGGGTTTCGTATGGCAACCCAAAAGTTATTCTTGCTGCACTTTAATCCTTTTTCTTTTGCTTTTTTCCATACCTGTTCAGTATTGAGCTTACCGCGAGATAGTTCTTCAAACGCCCACTTCATTATATCACCCTGAATTTCTTTCGGGGCAATATATTTCTTACCGTTCTCATTAACCTTGTTGGCATAACCAATGGGGGCAGTTCCCATCCAGCGTCCTTCTTTCTTAGCCCTGCGCATCCCATGAAACACATTTAACGCTCTCCGATCATTCTCTACCTCCGGTGCAGCGAGGTAAAACGCCAGCATCATTTTGTTTTCCGGAATGGAGAGGTCAAGCGGTTGTTCTACCGCCTGTGGCTCGATACCTAACCGCCGAAGGGTACTGATCATTTGGTACGCATCTCCTGCATTACGGCTAAACCTGTCCCATTTCGTAAACAGGATAAGGTCGGTATGTCCTTTGTGTTTCCTCAAATCACCCAGTAGCCCTGTCCAAGCCGGTCGTTTGAAAGTCTTAGCCGAATGGTCTTCCAAGATCACTTTCCTAACCCGGATATTGTTGATTTCACAGTATTTCCGCAAACGTTCCTCCTGGTCACGTTGCGAATAGCCTTTATCGGCCTGTTCATCCGTACTTACCCGTACATAAAGGTCTGCTATTTTCATAACTAAAAAATTGAGTGTGGTACTATGTAAAGATAAAAAGAAAAAATGAAAAGGAGCAATATTTAATAGTATTATCACGTCAAAATTTACTAAATTTGCTACATCTTTGTTTAATATTAGAAAACCGACAAGGTTTAATAGGAATTGAACGCCCCTGTTTAATAACATAAAAGGCACACAATAGCCTATTAACCGCATAAATTCAAATTATTCGATATGGCCACACCCCGCGAAAGATTGGTAGAATCGCTTAAATTCCTGAAAGAATTACAGGATAACGGTGTAGTCGGTATCCATACCGATGAAATGCCCAACAGGAAATACAGGGAGATACTGCTTAAAAACGGCTTTATCCGTGAGGTGACAAAGGGATGGTACATAACTACCGATCCTGCTGAAAAGGAAGGTGAAACCACGTCCTGGTACAGTTCCTATTGGGAATTTATTGTAAAGTTCCTGAATCACAAATTTGGCGATGACTGGTGCTTGTCAGCAGACCAGTCGCTGCTTATCCATGCGGGAAACAGCGCAGTACCTCAACAGTTGATGATACGTTCGCCACAAGGAAATAATAACCCTACGCCCTTACCGCATAACACGTCTCTGTTCAATTTAAGGACTGGTATTCCCCCAGCGGATCAAACCATCGTAACCAATGGAATCAGGATGTACAATCTGCCGGCTGCTTTGGTTTACAGTTCACCGAGCATTTATACAAGGAATGCCATAGATGCCCGCACAGCCCTTACGTTGATAAGAGATGCTTCGGAGGTACTACCTATCCTTTTGGAAAACGGTCACACCACATTTGCGGGAAGATTGGCAGGCGCTTTTAGAAATATTAACAGGGATAAAATAGCTGACCAGATTGTTGATACTGTTAAGCAGGCAGATTACGATATACGGGAAGAAGATCCTTTTGAAACCAAACTGAACCTTAATCTATCCTCCCGTGAACGCTCTCCCTACGCCAATCGCATCAGGCTCATGTGGCAGCAGATGCGTGAGATTATTATTTCCAGCTTTCCAAAAGCTCCCGGCATACCCGATGATTCACAAGCCTACCTGAAGGACGTTGACGACATTTACATAACAGATGCCTATCACTCCCTCTCGATAGAACGGTATCGGGTGACACCGGAACTTATCGAAAGAGTAAGCAGCGGTCAGTGGAACAGTAAGGCGCATGAGGAAGATCGCAAGCAAAGGGATGCTATGGCTGCCAGAGGCTACTACCAAGCCTTTCTGCAGGTGAAGGAAACCATCACAGCAATACTGAAGGGAGCCAATTCAGGAAAGCAGGTGGATAAAGATCACTCAAAATGGTACAGGCAACTATTCGACCCAAGCGTTACCGCCGGGCTATTAAAAGCGGCGGACCTTGCAGGGTATCGAAACCATCAGGTATATATCGGGAACTCCAAACACGTTCCTCTGAACGTGGATGCTATGAGAGATGCCATGCCCGTTCTGTTTGAACTATTGGAAGAAGAACCGGAGCCATCGGTCAGGGCAGTATTGGGTCATTTCATTTTTGTTTTTATCCATCCGTACATGGATGGTAACGGACGAATAGGACGGTTTCTGATGAATGCAATGTTGGCTTCCGGTGGATATCCGTGGACGGTTATACCTGTGGAAAGGAGAACTGAATATATGCAGGCATTGGAGCAGGCAAGTGTAGGACAGGATATAACTTCGTTTGCCACTTTCCTTGCTTATCTGGTCAACGAGCGGTTAAAAGGAAAAATAGTTGCTAAGTTGCCCGACGCTAAGTAGAACGGCTACATCCTATTTCGTAGTACGGCTACAGCATGTTTGCGGTGCAGATGGACACTTTCAGCCTGATAGTTCTCATTACTTTTTGCCTCTATTTCCTGTGGAGATTTTCTGCTTTTAGTCAATAAGCTGATAGCTGTACTCACTGTTGTGCGATGAAGTTTTTCACCGTTGAACGTCAGGTTATCGGGAAACAGTGTACTTACGATTTTTCTTTTTTGTATAACAGTTCCATTTTGAAACAACTCTTCTAAATGCGACAATTTGGAAATAGGAAGATCCCATAGTAATTCCATATTGTCTGAAAATGAAATGGATGTTTGTAGCTTTACTTCAATATCAGTCATTCTTTCATTGGCTTCTGACTTAATGGTACGATAGTCTTCGCCTTCAATTTCTCCACGCAGCAATAATTCACGAGCCTTTGAGAGCCGGTGCTTTATCTGATCCAGTTGAGCCACCAAACGTTTCTGATCTACCTTCTCAACACGGTTTACATCCATGAAAGTAGCTGTAATAATTTCCTGAAACAGTTTAAGTTGCGGAACATTGTGGACTTCATTCCCGATGGCTTCTATCATTAACTTGTTTGCGTCATCTGCTTTATAACGTACACCGCATTCGGAACTGCAATGATAGTAGTGATAGTATTTGTTTCTTCCTTTTGAAGCACTGCCGGTCAAAAACCTTCCACAGTTAGGGCAAATCAAATAACCTCTTAATGGAATGTCATCCTGTGCAATTACCTTTTTACTTACTGCTTTTCTCTTTCTGCCGTCCAGCACATCCTGCACATCAAAGAATAGTGAAGCGGTAATAATTGGTTCATGTTGCCCCTGTACAAGTTGGCTTTGTTCATCTTTGTGCTGAGGAACGAAAATTAATCCGCAATAAATAGGGTTCCTTATCGCTACCCAAAAATTATTCTTGCTACATTTCAATCCTCTTTCCCTGGCTTGTTTCCAGATTTGTTCTGTGTTCAGTTTGTTGCGAAAGATTTCTTCAAATGCCCATTTCATGATTTTAGCATCCTGATCTTTCGGCGCAATATATTTCTTGCCATCTTCAGTAATTCTGTTTACATAACCAATCGGAGCCGTGCCCATCCAGCGCCCTTCCTTTTTAGCACGGCGCATTCCATTAAATACATTTAATGCCCTGCGGTCATTCTCTACCTCTGGTGCTGCGAGGTAAAAAGCCAGCATCATTTTATTTTCAGGGATAGATAAATCCAATGGCTGTTCTACTGCCTGCGGCTCTACTCCGAGATGCCTTAGAAGGCTGATCATTTGATAAGCATCCCCGGCATTCCGGCTAAACCTATCCCACTTTGTAAAAAGAATTAGGTCTGAATTTCCCCTTTGCTTACGCAAATCTATCAGCAGGTTCTGCCAGGCAGGTCGCCTGAAGGTCTTTGCGGAATGGTCTTCAAAAATGACCTTGCGTATTTGAATGTTGTTGATATTACAATACCTACGCAGCCTTTCTTCCTGATCCCGTTGGGAATAGCCTTTATCTGCCTGCTCGTCTGTACTCACCCTGATATAAAGGTCTGCAATTTTCATAGCTGCTTTTTTACTTTACAGTCTTAGTTACGATTTCGGCATTGCAATGCCGCATACTTATGTATTGTTCAACTACTATGTTCGCCATACTATATAAAAAGTCGAGTATAATCTGTGCTTCTTCGATATTGACATCAATTCCATCTTTACGCAAAATTTCTATCGCCTTGTCTGGAGTGATCCTCATCAACACTTCATCTTCCATCTCACACCTCCTTTTTAGATAACAAAAGCCCATTGCGGGCTTTTGCAAAACTTTCCAAATCACTTGTCTATTTTAATCGCTTCTTTCAGCAAAATAGATTTTGCTTCCCTTCATACGATTAAAAGACGGCTCATACCTTATATAACCATATTCACTTAGTTCTCTAACGCATTTGTGGTAGGTGATAGCAGAGGACAATTTTGCAATGCTTAATATCTCATGACTAAAAACCTGGATAGGGTTGGCAAAGCCATTCTGTATGCGATACTGTAACAAAGCCGCATAAATGCCTATATGAGTAATGCTGATGCGGGCATCAGTTCCTATGGCTTCAAAAAAATCCGACAAATAATACAGCCTATCCATTGCCCACCCCTTTTATTACCCTAATCTCATTCCGTTCTTTTTTGCATGATTTTGTTGCTGCTGCTCATTGGCCTTATGCGTTACTTTCATAGCATCCATTGTTTTATTGCCTAATGCTGTATGAAGCGTTATTTTCCTGGAATGCTCATCGTAAATATTTACTGATTTAAACTGCGGATTAGCTTCAATATAGAAGCGTTGTTCATTTCCATCCTTCACAAAGCTCACCGACACACGGTTTCCATTTTTTAATTCCGATTGCAGCTTATCTGCTTCACCTTTATTGAGCAATTCCTTTAACGGAAGCTGCTGCAAAGCCTTTTCAAGATCGTAGCCGTAGTCTGAGTGGAATTGCTTGATTCGAAAATTGCCGTTTGGGTCTTTGTCGTTAAAATCAAGTTGCATCCAAGTTCCACCGCTCTGGATGCAGCGACCGGATAAAAGATTATAGCACTCCGTGGCATTTACATTATTACCGTTACGCATGGTAAAGTATTGCTGGCGTTTTTCCTCCGGTTTGGATTCATTATACAGGGTTGTTTTATACCCTTCAAGCTGGTATGCACCGGATTGATCTTTAGCGAACGATAACTGATGATCTAACCTTTCTTTATCATTGAGGTAATAGGAAACAGGAATGGAAAATTGTTGCTGCCCAAGTTTCATCTGCTCATCAATTTTTGCAGATAGGTCAGGAAAGCCAGCACGCTGCACCTGATGGTGCAACGCCTGGCTGTTTTGCTCTGTTTTCCTGTTATCCTGCCTTATTACGATTTGTTCCTTAACGGGTGCAACTAATAACCTGCGCAGCAGCCTTATCAGTAGATTAGGATAAAGCTGCTTTTCAATACGATTGCGCTCTTGCCTTAGCACCCTGAGTGCAAACCGCTCGTCCAGATCCTGCGTGCCTTTATACTTTGCAGCAATACGGTCGTAGTAATCCAGCTTTTCTTTTAGCAGTGCCCTATTATTTGAAAGGCTGAAAGAAAACAGCTTGCTAAACCGTTCCTCCCTTGAACGCCATTGGTTCAGCTCTGCTTCCACTCTGTTTACAAGACTGTTATTCATAACCTGATTTTTGAGGATCAACTAAGGCATACTGTACGTCACCAGATCATAGGCATAGGTGCTGCAATCGGCGGCGTATTCCACACTGCCGCTCACGATAGCGCCGCCTATATCACTCGTGACGGCGGCAATCCACTTAACTATGTTTTTAAACTTAAAGGCCGCCGCCGGAGCCGGGGGCTGGAGCGTATTCATCCAATAATAAATGGAGTAACGTGCTACCGATGCCGCTTTAAGGGCAATTTCACGACCTTCAGGACTGAGCAGGTTATTTTTCATTACCCTCCTCTCAAAGTTCACAATCATGGCTTTAATCACCGGATAGGGACTATCCCTATCCGAAAGTCGTTTGATCAATTGCACCAGCGAATCCAGGGCGGCCTTTACTGGCTCTTCATAAGGACAATTAGCTATAAGCGTTTGGATGCTTTCGTTGCTTTGCCTTACCGTCTGGTTTACTGTTGAGAAAAATGATAGAGGCATGTCAATACGTTCCATTTCCCTGCAAAAGCGAAGTACACATCGCGTTGACATCTCTACATTAGGTGTGTCTGTAACTGGCTTACAGTTCTGCACGTATGCCACGATCTGATTATGCCAATAGCCTATGCTATCGTAGGCATTTTCCGGGTTTTCAGGACCTGCTTCGCCAAGTGGTGATCTTAACTGCGCAATTTTATTTTCGCCTTCTGATATTACAGCTTCATTATCTTTCGTACATGCTGAAAGGCTTATTATAAATATTAGCAGCATTAATATTTGACTTCTCATTTTTCAATCTGTTTTTACGTTATAAATAGTTTCCTTTTCACCATTTCAACTTCACGACTATTTATAATAGACGGGGCTACTTAGTGGTTAGCTGATGCTTTGGTTCTTTCTCCTTTTCTTAGATGCCTTCGGTATCTCAGGGCCATCATCTTCAGCAGGTGTCTGCCTTTCCTTTTTACCGTCTTGTTTAGCTGACTGGCTTTCACCTTCAGACTGCTGTTCTTTTTTCGCCTGTCTGTTATCAACCCTTTGCATACTGCTATCATATATGTTGATTGTCTTGAATTGAGGGTTAGCTTCGATGTATTGTTTTTGCTCCGCACCGTTGATCTGAAACGTGGCAGATTGCAGGTTCCCTTTTTTAAGGGAATCCATCAGATTGGATTTGTATTCCTCGTTACCTAATTCCCTGATCGGATGCTTGGATAAAACCGCTTCCAAATCGTAGCCGTAGTTTTCATGATAGTGCTTCAGCTTGAAATTGCCGTTATTATCACTTTGTTTAAAGTCCATCTGTACCCAGGCGTTGTACACCTGTCCTTCTTTATTGGTGAGGTCTTTATTCACTGACCTTCCTTCCATCAGGTTATAGCCTTCCTTCAGGGTAATGTTGTTGCCTTTGTTGATGTAGAAGGTTTGCTCCATTGTTTCAGAGCTATTTTCCTTTTGCACTTTCACCTGATAGGAATTAAAGAAATACATATCGCTTTGCTTCGATTGGCTGAAATTCAATGTGGCGTTTACAGTATCGTTGCCATACTTCGTTTCATAGGCCAATTTAAACTCCGGGGTTCCTTCCTGAATTTTTTGCTTCAGGTCGTTTTCCAACCCTTCACCGAACCCGGTGTACTTTACCTGGTCACGCAGGTATTCAAAATTTTTCTGATTCATAACTTCTGAATTTTGATTGTTATTTAATTGTTCTCTTTCTAATCTTTCGTAACGAACCGCTACCATCAGGGACACGTCAATAATGCCCTCCCTTTCAATCATTAGTTTGCTGTTCTCGGCAGCTTCCTGCATAGTCTTATATGCCGACCGTATTGCCAGAAAGTTGTAAAAGTCAATGTCGGTTGACATTTCGTAGCAGAACTCCCTAACATCGTATTCTGTGGGGAATGTGAATAGATCTTCTTTAGTTACTGGAGAAACATCATCGAGAAAGGCGACAAATTCCTCACCTTCCCAACGCTTTTTAGTCAGGTATTCAAGAATATCCTTGTAGTCGTCTTTCCTTATTTTCATAACATATATTTTAGTGAAAACGAATAATTGAAATAGAATGGAACAGTTTCAATGGAGCGTTCAGGTTTAATTAATCGGAGCTGCCTTTACAATTTTCTTGTTCTTTATATGCAGTTCCAGGTGCCTGCCTCCGTTCTTCTCCATCATTTGAACTGCGAGGTATTTCTTATCAGGAATAGTAAATTTGGGTACAATAAAAACGATGGTAGTATCTGACTGCCCGATTACTTGGGTCGTATTGTTATGTACAAGTACGGGTACTATTTCTATCTCCTGCGTAGCAGTTCTTTTGCTTTTCTTTTGGTCACGGATGTAAAGCCTGAGCTGGTCAATATCATAGTTGATATTTGTTTCATTGGCAATATTGAAGCGCATCAGCATAATGTCATCATGGATAAACAGGCCGTTCAGTTTAAGACGAATGCCGAAAGTTTCATCCTTTATACCCCGTATCTTTTTCTTCGATTCAAAAGCCATTGAAGCGTAATTCTCCATTTGTTCCTGGTTGATACTTTCTGAAGGAATAGAGATGGTGTTTTGCTTTGTCAGACCCACTAATGAAATATTGAGTATAGTAGGCTGTTCGGCGTAATCAACCAGAAAGGATGTGAGCTTTCCGTCAGCAGTAATGATGCTGATATTGGTTTGAGGAAAGCTATCTTTTGCGGCTTTTATCTGCAAGATATTTTCTACTCCCTTCGCTTTTTGAGCCAACACATCCCTGCTTCCTATATCTACACTGACAATAGAATAGGGAAAGATAATGTTGGTTGTTTTGGAGAAAGCAATTGCCACATGATATGATTCAATTGCTTTTGTTTGCCAGGCTGTATTTGTTTGCGCCTGCGCTTTGAAAGTTGTAATAAGCAGGAAAATTCCCATTACCATTACTGCACTGATCTTTTTCATCTTTTGGAATTTTTAAGTGATTCAAATATTTAATTGGATTGTTTTTGCTTTTCGTCACGTAAAAGCACTTGGTAGCCTGCTTTTACAGTTACTTTAATCAGCTTGACTTTTTTGCTGAACAAAGTCTTTGCAGCTTCTATACCTGCGCTTGCAGCCTGCGCTCCCCACGAAGGGTCAAGTGAAGTCAAGCCGATGGTTTGCATAGACCGGTCTGCGGACTGCTTTGCAACATCCCTGGTAATTGCACCGGGAATGTATATGCCATCCAGTCCGTCCATATCGTACACCGCTAATTCAACTGGAAACAATGAATTATTATACCGCACACTGGTAATCTTGATACTTAATCTTTCACCACGGAGCGAAGCGATACCATATATAAAGTTGTCTTTAGGAATACGAACCCCGTTAATGAATACATCATTTACCAATCGCAATTTGACGGTGGAACCATCAACGATAGTCTGCGTTTCGTGTATGACCGCTTGTATGGCGTTCTGTGAATCTTCGATAGCTGTTGCACCAGTGAACGAATAGAAGCCATTTGTTGAACCACCCGCAGGCAGGTCGGCGTTGAGCAATGTGATGTTGTTTTCTTTTGTTTTTGACGATACTGCGAATACCTGCCCTTTGTTTGCCTGGGAGGTCTGCTTCAATTTTTCCTGTACACGTTCAGGATATTGCACATCAAGTATCTTATCCAGCATTCCATTCAGTTGCTTCATTTCCGGATCTTCGCCAGAAGGTTGATTCATCATGTTCATCATTTGCTCCAGCCTGTCCACGTCTGATGAATTAACGGTTGCACTATTATTACCTCTGCCGGGAGTGCGTTGATACATATCATAAGGATCATCTTCCATAGAAGCAGGTACAGGCTTGCTCATCTCCCTGTCAAGCTCTGCCAGCTTTCGATATATCTTGTCCGTATGGGGATCATTACCCCCACGTCTACCGTAAAGAGAAGTGTTCAGCCCTCTTTCATCGGCAGGTAGTTGAAATGTGTCTTCTTTCCCTGACAGGTATTCATCCGTATCTGCTAATCCAATGTTCTTGTAGTTGGGATCATTCTTAACCAGTTCAAGAAATTTGATTGAATCCAGTTGCGCCTGATCGTAGTAACTCATTTTATCCATCGGCTTGTCATCTTTCAGGTTAGCATCCGGCAGATTAATGTTGAAGCCTTTTTTTACTGCTGCCTGCGCTTCTACTTTTTCAATCTTGCCACCGCCAAGCGCCCAGAATATCATGGTCATAAAAGGCAATGCGAGCAGCGGTAATACCAGTAAGAACCTGCGCTGCCTGATCATTTTCGGAGTTTTCACTTGCTTTTCCATTTCTATTTTTGTTTTAATTGTTGATAATAATTTTCAATAAACCTCACACTATCCATCAGCCCCGGACGATGGCTATTGATGCTGTCGTACAGGGCTTTTCCAGAAGGACTTCGCGCCAGGCTATCCATATACACCCTGAACTTTTTGATGCGGCTGTATTCCGCCTCCGATACCTCGGCAGCTTCTGTTTTTGTTTCTCCTGTTTCAGTAGCGTGCTTCGGCTTTTTAATAGGCGTTATTGTGATTGAATTACCTTTCTTGCCCGTAAAAGCGTTGACTGCCAGATAAACACTGTAGGTACTGGTGGACAGCACAAAGAGCGCAAGCAGTACAAGCCATGTGCGCCGCGAGAATTTTTCCGTGCGCTTCATCATCCAGTTTGCCCAACCACCCTGCAAACGCTTATAGCCTGCTGCCATGCCTTTGCTAATAGCATTGGGCTTAGCTTCGGTATTGCTTTCTCTTCTTTTAGGAAATAGTTTCATGACCGTTGTTTTTATTGTCGTCTGCTTACTGTTTTTAAATCCCTGTTGTCAATCGTATTCCATCGTTCGATGAGAAAGCCATGCGGGTTATTGTCACTGCGTGATACATTTCGCAACGCCCCATCGGTTACCAGGCTGCGGGTTGTAATGCTGGTAGGGCGTACAATGCTTTGTGTAGCGTAACACCGGAATTTGTAGGGATATTCGTTTATATCTACTGCCACGCTATCCACCACAATAGTCTGATTGACGTTGCCGGAAATAAGCCCGGCGTAGTAGCCGTTCTCTTTCAGATCATCGTAAGCACGTTTCGCACTTCCATCGGCCAGATACAATGCTTTGGTAATATTTGCAGTAATGGCTTTGTCGTCAGGGTCAAGTGTGAAGAACAGCTTGTGAAATGTTTTGACGTGATCCTTTGCCTCAACAGGTATATTATCTTTTCGTTCCGATGCGTAGGCTTCCAGTGCTTTGCCGTTGGCAAGAATGTATATTTTGCTTTGCATCTGCGATACCAGACTGAAACTTTTGTACAATGCAAAACAGCAGATCAATACACAGCCGATGATCACCACCAGCGTAAAGCTCCTGATGTGCCGGAATGCTGTATCAATATTTTTCATCTTTTTGAACATATATCCTCCTTTAGATTGTTATGAATTGCCCTTTAATTTGTCGTTCATGTAACCGGAGTTGCCGCTACTGCTATCGCCGAAATAGGGATTAGATGAACCGCTGCTTGCCATGCTTTGAGACATACGGTTTGCTGCACTGCCCATAGCATCCACCGCCATGCCTGCGCCCGCAGATGCAGTGTTCACCACGGTTCTGGAAGAGCTGCCGAATAAACTGGTGACCTTATGACCTAATGCGCCACCGCCGCCAGCGTGAACGATATAATTAGCTACAGAGGGGACTGTAAAGTATCCAATGATGCCAATAATCATGAATACCAGGTAGGCCATATCCGTTCTGCTGAAGAATGTATCGCCATAATCCTGTACCTGCGATATATCCAGCTCCAGCATCTTTTCCTGTATTTTGCCGATAATGCTGCCGAAGATGTTTGCTACGGGCAACCATAAAAAGATGTTGATATATCTTGCTATCCAGACCGTGAGCGTATGCTGAAAACCGTCGAATACTGCAATGCCAAACACCAGAGGCCCTAAGATGGCCAGCACGATTAGCTGAAACGTTCGTAGCGTATCAATACACAAGGATGCCGCTTCAAAGAGTACCCTCAGCACTTCGCTCATCCATTCTTTTACAGAGTTGCGGAAATTGTAAGAGGCTTTGGACATGGCAAACTTGATGTCATTACCAATGCTCTCGAAGAAGCCTTCGTCTGAAGGATCTTCGTTATCGTGCGTGTACTTATACCATTTATCCCTGTCGCCACTGCCACTTTCCCCAACATACATTTGCCATACATCGGTTTTCTTGATGGCTTCTTCTTTTTTCTGCAAGAGAACTGCAATAGCCTTATCGGAACCTTCCACCATAGCTGCGGTTGCAGTTACCGTAGGTTTCATCACACCGTTGATCACCCCAAGAACGACTGTTGGAAAAAATAACACGCAGAAGCCAATCACGAAAGGACGAAAGAGCGGATAGAAGTCAATAGGCTCTGCTCTTGACAGGTGGCCCCATACACGGGAGGCGATATACCACATAGCTGCAAAGCCTGCTAATCCTTGTCCTACGCCGATTAACTGACTGCACAAGGGCATCATTTCATCATACAGTTGCTCCAGCACGCCATGCAAGCCCTTCATTTCATCGGCTATTCCCTGCGCATGGCTTATAAAAGGCAATATCAAGCCCACTGCCGCCAGCCAGGCGGCCTTTCTACACTTTGCCATATTTATCTGTTTAATTGTTTAACCCATAGATTTTTCGGATGGTCTGTGCATCGTTGCGCTCCTTCGCCCTTTGCACTGCCAGTATTGTAGTATTGTTATTGAAATGCCGCAGGAACGTCAGTTTATCCTGCATGTCTGCATATATCCGGTCAATGGCCTGCAAGCGTTCATCATCGCTCATACGAGCTTTGCCTGTCGTGATTACTGTAAGCAGCTCATCGAGGTTGCGCAGACTTTCTTTAAACAGATTATCATATACACGACCCAAATAAGCCAGCTCATCTGCATTGAAATTGTTGTCCTGCCGGAAGCGTTCATAAGCCTTCCGGTATTCTTTAACCAGGATGATCTGGTAATTGGTAATGTCTGCCACACGCCGGTAATTGCGTACCGCCGGGCTTACCTCCATCAAGCCATCAAGAAAAGCCTTATGCAAGCTGAAGTTGCCTTCTGAAATATTCTTAATGGTGTTATATCCTCCGCTAAGAATTTCGTAGCCTTTCTTCATGTCGCTGAGGATTTGCTTGAATTGCGCCAGCTTCTCAATATTGAGTATGAACTGCGCTATCTCATCTGCCTGCGCAGATGCACGAAAGGCAGGCAATATGCCCAGGAAGGATAGCGATATCATTATGATCAGCTTTTTCATAGTTACTCGTTTTTAATGCCCTGTAATACACGGCTGGTTTGTACATCTGTTTTTTCTTTAATTCTGGATGCCGCAAGCGATTTTGCATCGTTGGAAAAACTTTGCGAGAAAGTGTATTTGTCCTGCATGTCCAGATACAACTTATCAATCCTTGCTATGCGCTCATCGTCCTTCATTTCCAGTTTGCTATCTGTTGTAATCATAATCAGCTCGTCCAGACTTTTATCGCAATCGTCCAGCAACCGACCAAAGATCCTTCTGATGTAGGCCAGCTCATCATTGCTAAAGGCATCGCTGCTGTTAAGCCTGCCGGAAGTGCGGTTGTAGTTTTGTACAATTTTCACCTGCAAGGCGATTATATCCGCAACCTTTGCGTACCGCCTGATCTCCGGGTTGACGGACTTCAAAGAATTGAGGTAATCTGTGTGCAGGTTAAATTCTCCCCTGGTGAAGCCGCCGATAGTGTTCAACCCTTCTTTGGCTATGTTGTAGCCCTTTTTAGCATAGCCGATATATACCTGAAGAGCTGCAATCTGCTGAAGCAGGTATTTACGCTGTGTCTGTTTTTGATTAAACCACTCTGCAAATGTTTGTGCTTGCAGGCTGCTCATTGCCGACACCAACAGCAATAGAAATAAGAGTATCTTTTTCATACGTACTGATTTAAGGAAGCCCATATAATTTTTTTACTGCCTGCACTTCGGTTTCAGTTTTAGCACGTTGAAGGCTTAGTAAAGTATTTTGCCTGTTGAACTGCACCAGATCCGAATAATTGGCATCTACCTGGTCGGTTGCATTGTTAATCAGTTCCAGCCTTTTGGCATCACTCATTTTCGTGGTGAAGGATTTTATAATGAGGTTGATCTGGTCAATGTTCCTCAGGCTTTCGTCAAGAATGCCGGAATACACTTTTTCCATGTAAAAAATTTCCTCTACTGTAAAATGACTGTCCTGCCGGATGAGCGACCATGAGCGTTTGTATTCATCTACAAGGCGTAATTGTTTCTTTGTAATATCCCGGATGCGCTGGTAGTAGGATATAATGGATTTGACCTTAGCCAGTTCCTCATAGTATTTCCGGTATTGCTCCTTCTGCTTTTCCGTCCAGTCTGAAATCTCATCCAGTTTTAATTTGGATAAAGTGTTCTCTAAGGTTTTTTGAGCATTTTGCAGCCAGATCGTTTTATTCTGCAATCGCTGAATTTGCAAATCAATTGCCTTGATCACTTTTTTGACGGCAGCTTTTACTACAACCCAAACCACTGCGTGGCTTTGTTGCGTAGGTGCTACCACCAGTAACATGGTAGCTAACATTGTAATGAACCATATCTTTTTCATGCCTTATAGATTTTTAATAAATAATTCAATCGTTGTCTTTCCCTGCTCCGTCAGTGCTTCGAGGTACAGTGATTTTGAAACTGTCTCGAAAACGCAATACCGATTTCCGCCTATTTCAATCAGGTGGCCGTTGGAATGCCAACCATAGGTAGCCAACCATGTTTCTTCAGATTCAGGAGTGTTGCTGACATATTCTGTTCGGGTAACCCGGTAGAAGCTGCCATGCGGCTTTATAGTAAGCATGCTATCTACGCCTGCAATCTTTTCATTGTGTGGTGGCTGTCTTACATATACGCCTTCTATCATAGAGAGCGTAGCATGGTGCTGCCTCCCGAAGTGCAGGATAATTTTAATGGCTAAGCGCAGGTCATACATCAGTTTATTCAGTTTCATTGGGTAGATGTTTAGCTTTTATTTCTTATATCTTCTGCCATTGCTGCAATGCCTTTGCGGATGTCGCCATCAAATTTTGCAGCATATTCCATCAGTTTTACCTTTTCTGTTTGCTCAGTAGTATAGGCGAGGTATTCCTCCAGGCTTACTTCTGTCCGGTACACTTTGCTAAGCATACCGCCGAGGCTGATGAATACTTCTTTGTATTTTTTAGTAGGGTCGTTGGATTTGTTAACGGATAGCACCAATGCCTTTTCCTTTTCTGTTAGTCCCAACAATTCCTGTATCTGGTCGAACTTGTTCTGATATTTACTTTGGTCAAGCAGTATCTTGCAATCGCTGTTGTTGATGATGGCCTGCTTTACCACCGGAGAAGAAATAATATCTTCCACTTCCTGCGTTACCACTATCGCTTCGCCGAAAAATTTTCTGACGGTCTTAAATAAGTATTTTATGTATTCGGCAAAGCCTTCTTTCATGAGAGCTTTCCAGGCCTCTTCAATCAATATCATTTTCCGGATGCCCTTCATCTTCCTCATTTTGTTGATGAAGACTTCCATGATGATGATCGTTACCACGGGAAATAAAATCGGGTGATCCTTGATGTTGTCCAGCTCGAATACGATAAACCGTTCCTGTAATAAATTCAGGTTTTCGGTAGCGTTGAGGAGATAATCAAATTCGCCGCCTTCATAGTAAGGGCGAAGCACGTAGAGGAAGTTGTCTATATCAAAATCCTTTTCTTTCACCCGGTCGCCTTCCAGCACCTGCGTGTATTCGTCCCGCAGAAAAGCATAGAAGCTGTTGAAGCAGGGAAATACTTTGGTATTCTTTTCCAGGTAGCTGTAATAACCTCCGATAGCATTGGACAGGGCTACATACTCACTGCGCTTAAATTCCTCATCATCTTTTTTCCATAATGCAAGGAGCAGGGTTTTAATGCTTTCCTTTTTTTCGGTATCAAGGCTGTCGCCTTCGCCTATATAAAAGGGATTGAAGCGGATAGGATTGTCTTCGCTATAGGTGAAATAGTAGCCATTCACCATATCGCACAATCCTTTGTAGCTGTGCCCTACGTCCACCAGGACTATATGCGTGCCCTGCTCATAATAGCTGCGTACCATGTGGTTCGTAAAAAAACTCTTGCCCGAACCACTGGGGCCAAGTATGAATTTATTCCTGTTGGTACAGATGCCCATTTTCATAGGCTCATCGCTGATGTCCACATGAACAGGTTTTCCGGTGAGCCTGTCACCCATGCGAATACCTACGGGGCTTACTGAAGAACGATACCCGGTTTCCAGATTCAGAAAACACGTAGCCTGTTCCGCAAATGTGTCGAAGGTGTCGTTCATGGGAAAATCTGCCGCGTTACCAGGAATGCCCGCCCAGAATATCTGCGGTGCGCCAACGGTTTCCTGTTTGGCTACTGCGTCCATCTGCGCCAATGCAGAGGACACCATATTCTTCAGGTCCTTCAGTTCTTCCTTGTTATCCGTCCATACCAGTACATTGAAATGCGATTTAACCGGAAGCCGTTGCTGGCTGATTGCTTCGTTCAGGAAATCATTGGTAGCATCCCTTGCAATCAAATTCTCCCGGCTGTATGCCGAAAGGGATTGCAGGCGTAATCTTTTGCTCTCCAGCTTTTGAATAGTCTTTTGCGCATCTTCAATAAAGAGGTACTGATTGTAGATGTGATTGCAGGGTAGAAGTTGTCCTAACGTAGAAGCAAAGCCAACGCTGAACTTTGTTTTATCGGTACTGTATTTGTCGTAATTGATACGGCTACCGCACAGTGCAGGAAGATCTGCGGCATCTCCCAGCGTATATAGCTGGCAATACTTGTCACCCACACGCATTCCTTCATCAAAACTGATGTCAGCCATCAGAAAACTATCGTTTCGCTCGGACAGATAGCAATACTGCTCTATCAAACCCATCTTACGGCTATGGCTCCGCAGCTCTTTTTCTCTAAGCCTGGTCAGCTTCACGAAGCCGCTGTCTTCCATAATGCGCCTGAACTGACCCGCACTGTCCAGAAAGTCCTGCAACAATTGCGGCTTTAAAGTTTCTTCCGGCACTATGGATTTACGCAGGAGGCTTGAAAACATGGAGCTGGCTGTTTTACGTCCTTCAGGCTTTTTGGTGAGCATGATATAACAGCTATGCGCCAGGAAGGGACGCTCGTTGAAGAACCGCTCGCTGGCCCGGCTGAGAAAGCTGGTATCTTCCCTGGTAAAGTCCGGCTTATGGCTGCTATCCAAAAACCAATCCTGCTTGTGGAAGACGCTGTATTTGGGCAGTAGCTTGACTGCCTTTATCCATGCCTGATGAAAGGCTTCGTATTCCTGATCGGAAAGCGAAAAAATTTCCGGCAGATCGGCTTTAAATACAACCGTCATGTCGCCCTGCTTGCTCAGGATGCAGTCATGCTCTACATCCATTATTGGTAAAATATCATCCAACACTTTTTCCATCTCACTTTTTTTACCTGTTATCACTTCAATGCACTCATGGCATTGTTACCTCATAGCTTTGGCCCTTTGCGATGCCGATTGCCGGTCTTCCGGCTTTGATCGCCTTGTTTCGATTGCTGCTGTTTTTTTATATTCTCCTTTATGGTTTGTTCTATGCCGGTTTCCTTCCAGTCAATAATCTTTGCCTCAAAATGAGATTTGATGTTCTTTAGCTTCAACCCGTCTGTTTCGTCCCAACCTCCTTTTCTATTGAAGCCCACCGGGTCTAATGCTATTTCGTGCGGGAAGGAAATAACAATAAGGTCTTTAGGAATGGCGGTGATGTTTTCATAGTCCAGTTCCTGAAACTCATGTTTCTTTGGATTGTACGGTATCACATAAGCCTCTTTGTCATCATCGTAGTAATGGTCAATCTGTTTGAAGACGATGCCGTTGGAAACGAAATCATCTTTAGGACGCAGCATATCCATTGTTATATCTACATAGAAAGTGTGACCGGCTATGTCCACGGTAGGCAATTGCCCCATGAGCCTCCTGCCAAGCACCTGCTGATCTACCATTAAAGCGAAATCTGTTTTTCCTTGCACCTCGTGAACGGAATAACCGTATTTCTCTGCCATCCCCACGGGATCAAGCTGTACCAGCTCCGGTATCTTTACAGTGGTAACATCCGTATCATCGCTGAACAATCTCGGTATGTTTTTCTCTTTAGGACTGTAATCAAATACATATCCATCACCAACATCCTGCATGTCAAACAGGGGGATTACGTTCTCCGGGTTTGCCTTCTCACAGAGTTGCAAACTGGCAACGTCCACGATAAAATCGGTTCCTTCGATGTTGTACACCGGCAATTCTCTTTTCATGATTGTTTGTCTTTAATGCCCATAAAGATTTTTCTGCTCCTTGACTTGATCAGCTTAGGAACCTGCTTCCGGGCAAGGGCTTTCATCAAACCATGTTCACCATATTTGTTGCTCATGCCGTAAATCTTCATAACCAGTAATGTTCCTGCGGTCAGAATGACACCGATGCACAAGTAAGTAGGAAGCCCGATGATATACATTGCGGCAAATACAATGAGCAGCGCCACGACACCACCGCCTAAATACCAGATATATTGCGCCTTCAAGCCTTTAAACTCGATGCTCTGGTTAATTCCTTTGTTGATTTGATAAACACTATTTGCCATAATATTTCCTTTTAATTATTTCATAATCGCATCCTGCTACGGGAGCGTTCTGCTACCTGCTGTGAAGCGAGTATCACTTCTTTTGGAACAGTATGCCCGTTCACTTTTTCGGACAGGTGAATGACAGGTGTATCAATAACTTCTTCCGGTTCTGTTTCCCCTACCTGTTGCTGCTTCAACTGGTTTTCCTGTATCCTGAGGGCTATCTGCCTTTCCAGATTAGCCAATTCATTTTTCATTTGTTGTAATTCTGGTTCCTGTAAAAATGGTTTGGTAGTAAGCTGCTCCAGTTTGGGTATCTCTGTTTTCAGTTCGTTTAAAGTATGCTCATACTTTTCTTTCAGGCTTTCCACCCGGTCAATCGCGTTAAGGAAATGCCTTGCCGCCAGCTTAGGATTATCTGTATTCGGAAGCCCGTTGTTGTAGGTGTATTTAATACCGTCACTGCTTCGCTGCGCATAAAAGCTATTGGAATAGCGGTATTCAAAAACTCCGTTTTCCTCATAGGCTTCCTGCTGCCTGCGGATATACAGGCTGAAACCATAGAGTGTCCCTATCTGCGCTGTATGCTCATCTGCAACAGCAGGCTTCCAGTCCTGGTACAGCTTGATGATGTGTTTGCCAATCACTTCACTGTCCGTTGAACTGATAGTATCCAGTTTGATAGGGTTAACTTTTACACCGTCCTTATCCAGTTGAAGGCCGTCCTTATACACTTTTTCATCTGCTGCAAGTTTATCGAGCGTTTTAACGGTAGATGCCTGTTCGTTTTGCAGATTTTCCAATTGGTATTTATTGCGTGCGATTTCCCGGAAGTGAGATACTTTCAGGCTTTCCATTAGAGCTATCTTCTTTTCCAGTTTCGATTTTTCCAATAATGAAGTGTCACCGGAAAGAATGGCTATGTATTCAGAAAAATTCATCCCGCTCTTTTCATCAATCGCACCCTCATCAATGGTGCGCACGTTCAACTCACAATTTTTCATTTGCGAAATGAACGTCTGCTTATTTTTCAGGAGGTTGAATTTGTAATTATCGAGTGACTGCTCTACTGCGTATATATAGTTCTGCACTTTGTTGCCGTAATATTCTTTGGCAATAAGATTGCCCTGGCGTGCGCCACGGCCATTGCGTTGCTCCAGCTCTGACGGTTTCCAGGGAATATCAAGGTGGTGCATTGCCACTACACGTTGCTGCACATTCAGGCCGGTTCCGGCTTTCTCTGTGCTGCCAAATAAAATGCGTATCTCACCTCTGTTCATCTTACGGAACAGTTCGGGCTTTTTTGTATCTGTCCAGTCATGAATAAAAGTGATTTCCCGTTCGGGAATATTAAAATCCCTGATCAGTTTTTCTTTAACTGCATCGTAGATATTAAATTCAACAGGTTTGGGTGTACCAATGTCTGAGAAGACTATCTGCGTACCCTTATGCTCAGCAGTTTCTTTATAGATCTCGGCAATCTTCCGGGCACTGACATTTACTTTGTTATCGGGATGATCACTATACTTCCACTCATTGATCAACCGCATATCCGCCGACATTTTCTTAGCGTAGTTGGTTGCGATCAGCATTCTGCCTTTGTCTTCCTCTGGCGTCAACCTGCCACGACCAATCAATTCACCATTCCCTGTTTTAGCGAATTGCATCAGGTTTTTAATGAACTCACTTTGTTCAGGTGTTGGCTTTATGTTCACCAGCGTTTCACTCAACTCCGGTTTGTCAAGGTTTATATGTTTTGCTGTTTTGTAATCGGTGATCTCGTTATAGAACAAAGCCAGCTCCGGTACTTTAATAAAATGCCTGAAGCGTTCTTTGGCAATGATCTCATTGGTGACTGAAAATTCAAAGTCAGTTGTTTTACGTGCAAATACAGCAGCCCAACCATCAAAATTTTCAATGTGCTGGCGTTCCATTTCTTTCGGACGCAGGTATTTAAACAACAAATACATTTCTGTAAGGCTGTTGGATATGGGCGTACCGGAAAGGAAGGTTACACATAGATCACTGTTAAACCGGCTTTGCAGCTCACGTACTGCGAACAGCATATTGAGTGCTTTCTGGCTACCTTCTGTATTGCCCAAACCAGCGACCCTGTTATGACGGGTAGTGAAAGTGAGATTTTTGTACTTATGCGATTCGTCCACAAACAGGTGATCAATACCCATTTCTTTGAAATTGATACCTGTGTCTTTCTTTTCCTCGATGTCTTTCAGGATTGATTTTAGTTTTCCCTCAAGGTTGTTTTTCCGTATCTCCAACCCTTTGAGCATCTTCTTAGAGATGTCGCCTCCAAGATCTTTGACAGTTTCCAGGTCACGTTCTACATTGTCCAGTTCCGTTTGAAATATCTCTCTTTGTATCTCCGGTGACTGTGGTATTTTTCCGAATTGGTCATGGGTAAGTATGATGCAATCCCAATTGTTGTTCTTTATTTCATGGAAAAGTCGCAACCGTTGGGCGGGTGTAAAATCATTTTGTCCCGGAAAAAGTATGCGTGCTTTAGGATAGGCTTTTTTATAGGTTTCTGCTATCTGATTGACGTTAGCCTTCAGTGCAACAATCATAGGCTTATGCACGATACCTAATCTTTTCATCTCCTGTGCGGAGACGATCATGGTAAGTGTTTTGCCCAATCCTACTTCATGATCAACCAATGCTCCCCGGTTCTGTATGATTCGCCAGGCTGCATTCTTTTGTGAGCTGTATAAATCCTCAATACCTAATGCTTTTTTATCTAAGCCGGGAAAATTGAGGTGGTTGCCGTTGAACTCCCGTAATACATAGCAGTTGAACGTATCATTGTACAGGTTTTCCAAGTTCTTTTTCTCATCATCGGGTATTTCATTCAGCCAGTTGATGAAACCACTCCTTATCTGCTCAATCTTTTGGTGAGCCAGTTGTATGGCTTCATTGTCGGGGACCCTGATGGTTGTATTGTTAGGCCCTTTCACTTCATATGTAAAGAAAGGAGTTGTATTCTCCAGTGCATGTTCCAGCAAAGTGTATCCGTAAGTGGTGCGTCCGCCTTTAGGTGTAACAGCGAACTCCCTCGACACTTTGATATTCATTCCTGTGTTTACCTTGAAGGCATCCAGCGACGGAAAATAATTGATGGTAGTGTCCAGCTCGAACAGCGATGTAGCAAATCGCTCGTAGTATGAATTAGGTATCCAGCGTTCTCCTAAATTAAAATCCAGTAATTCAAACGGAATACGCTCCGGCTGCACCTTTGCGATGGCTTCCGCACTTCTTTTATAGTGCAGGTTATCCGGGAACTGACCGTACAGGTGTTCTGCCTGCCGCAGCTTTTCAACTACATTACCGCTCAAATACTGGTCTGCTGTTTCCCACTCATTGCTGACAGGATTCATGTACACATGATTACCGAGGCGATTGATGACTTCGTTTTCATCTAACCCCATTGCTGCACTAATGAAGCCTGTATCTACCTTTCCTGTATCGTTGAGGCTATGAGCAAGGGCTTCAATGGGATCATCGGTTATGAACCGCTCCTTAACCTGATGAATGGAATGAGTTAATATATCTGCTTTGACAAACCGTTCGCCCTCTCTGCGTTCGAGCGAGGACAATGCAATAACCCCGAAGGCGGTATCTTCCAGAATACGCCTGCGGTTATCAGGGCTGTTTAAAAGGCCATACTCAACAACAAAATGTTCGTACTTGCTGTTGAGCTGATCCCTGTCTGCATTGCTGATTGTTTCACCTGATACTTCTTTGGCTGCTAATTCGAGATAAGCATCACGAAGTGCCGCATAGTTTTCATAGAAATGAATATTTCCCTGAAGACCCAGAGGCTGGAATACGGCTTGCTTGTATTCGGGATCGGGATTGCCAATTGTGCCGACACTACCCATGTGTACCACCAGCGTCCCTTCCTGGTAGTAAGGCTTTAGCCCGATAAAAGGAAGCGGCACTTTTTGTTCAAACCGGAAAAAGCCTTCCAGCGTTTGGTCGCCCTCGTACCTGAAACTGTGGTCAAACTGTTTAAGATAATTGGAAATACCCGTCAGCTCATGACCCAATAAACGGGCATCCATCCAGTTTGCGGACAGATGGTCTACTTCTTTGACATTAGAATACAGCTTATATAGAAAACGATTGCTTTTGTGCTGCTTTGCTGTAAGCAATACAACATTCTCATGACTGGGCTTATCGGTGGTGCGTATCGTGCTGATGATGCGTGCTGATGCTTTTTGCACAACCGTTTCATCGAGCGGATTGATATATGCCATTGCCCGGTTGATCTGCTCTGCCGGGGCTGTATCAAACAAT
Source organism: Chitinophaga pendula (assembly GCF_020386615.1). Taxonomy (NCBI): domain Bacteria; kingdom Pseudomonadati; phylum Bacteroidota; class Chitinophagia; order Chitinophagales; family Chitinophagaceae; genus Chitinophaga; species Chitinophaga pendula. The sequence goes on along the minus strand of NZ_CP077769.1, from coordinate 7,438,112 downwards.
CCCAATTGTACCGAAGTGCTTTCCGTTGTGTTTTCCGGCATCGGCAGGTAGGTGAGCTTTTTACCCTCATTTTCAGGAACAGGTAATAGTACCGTTTGCGCCTTCTGATATAATTCAGTGTTAAAGCGATTTTGAAATTGATTGATTAGACTGGCATGAAGGCTTTCCCTGATCTGGTTGATGTCACCATCCTGCCAAACCACTTCTGAAGCTCTGCCGTATTGGTTTTTGCCTGGCTTACGCACATTGCCCATGACCACATCGTGATCGTGAGTGGAGATAAAATAATTATAGGGAAAGCGACCAAATTCATTTTCCCTTTCCCTTACTTCATTCAGCCAATCTTCTTCCCAGCTTATCTTTTCCTTTCCTGTATTTTTTTGAACAATCAACAGATGGTTTGGCGCTTCGGTATTGCCGGTATCTTTCATAAGGTTATCAGGCATCACTGCAAGGCTCAAAAAATCTGCCCTCTGAAACAGGTATTCTCTTGCCGTATGATTAGATGGACTGTTCAGGAAAGCATCTGTTGTAATGAAAGCCATCAACCCACCTTCAGCCAGTTTGTCCAGACCTTTAGCGAAAAAGTAATTGTGTATTTTACCCGATATTTCTTTATCGGGAAAGGCTTCATCATATACTGAAAAATTCCCGAAAGGGATGTTGCTCACCACCAGGTCATAAGTGCCATTGTCTTTTACAGGTGCTTCTTCAAAGCCCGTAATATGCGTTGCTGTTTTTACCGGAAGTGTACTGTTGATGGCAGACAACACTAATCCGGTTAGCCTGTCCTTTTCCACTGCGGTAATCTGTTCCAGTTGAGGGAATGATGTAACCGCTTCGCTGATGAACACACCTGAACCGGCTGAAGGCTCATACAATCTTTTAGGCTGAATGCCCTGTGCTGCGAGGACGCTATACAGGGTTTGAGGTACTACTTCCGGTGTATAAAATGCGGTGAGAACACTATTGCGTAATGAAGCAATGATTTCCTTGTAAGCTGTTTCCGGGTAGTTTTCTTTGAGCAGGTCGTGTAATTGCATCATTTCCGCGTGATGCTTCAAATCCTCTTTTGTAGCACCATTAGCCTGCCAATCTTCCGGTGATCCATAAGGATATAAAACGGCCTTGATGCCGCCAAAACCTGCATATTTTTTCAGGCTGGCGACATCTTCCGCAGTAAGCGGACGACCGTTCTGATAATCCAACGCTGTACGGATAGCACGAAGGTTATCATGCAGCTTTTGGGAAATATTGTAAGCCATAATCACACATTTTCTTTCTTCACTTTTCTATTGGCTCAGGCCAGGTAATCATGCACCTGTCCTATAATGGCATATCTCAAATGCCTGTTCGTTTCGTTTTCACTGTTAAAATCAAAATCACTAAAAATACCTTTGCATGTTTCGATGAGATTTACCACTTCGTAGGTGAGTGTTCCGTTTTCCTTCATCCGCTCGTAGTCCCCATTAAATTCTTCTTCTATAACCGAGCGTATGTACTGGTAGCGGGATGGCTGTAATTTCACCGTCATTGCATTGAGGCATAGTTCTTCGATGATATAGGGTGGCTTTCCTTCAACAAGAAGCTGCTCAACCATCGGCATCACTGCATTCACCTTTTCTTCCAGATAACGGGTGACTGAATAGTCTTCCTGCAAGCTGATCATGAGGTCAGGATTGTTGTAGACGATATACGCCCACAACTTTTCTGTTAGCACACTTTGCATACTTCCTGATTTTTAAACACCGAAGAAGGATTGAATAACGGTTGCAACCACTACCAGAAAAATGCAGCTACCAAACCAGGCGGCTGCGACTTTTCCAGTGTCCTGATCACCGGCATTCCATTTCTGGTAAACCTTCACTGCGCCAATCAGACCCAGCAATGCACCCACCGCGTACATAAGGTTCGTTCCTGCGGAGAAGTAGCTGCGTACTTTAGTATTGGCTTCGTTGATACCCTGAATGCCATCCTGAGCGAATGCCCCGTAGTGGATAGCCAATAGTGCCAGAGCGACACAGATCATGATAACCCTTTTGCGGTTATTTCCTTTTGTTTTCCTGCTGCACATTTCCATAACACACGTTTATTAAAATTTGAAATCAACTCTTTTAAAAAAACGGAGCGGCTTCGCCGTCACACAACCTGTTATTCCTACCACACTTTGCCCTTACGCACCAGGAGGGACAGGGAAACACGCTCCGCTGATGGGCTGCTACACTGCTTCTTTCCACAACAGTTCCACCTCATCCTCTTTGAGTGTAACAGCACCATATTTTTGACACTCGGATACAATCAGTTCGTTGACTGACGACCGAATAGGCGAGTATCGCACGGAAGGATATTCCTTCAGTACCATACTCAGATATTGTTTAAATTCCTGCGGGATTAGCTTTCTGCGGGAAGCGTCAGCAACAACAGCTTTCAGACGTTCAATGAGATGTTCCACTTCTGTAAACTCATCGTCCGTTGTTTTTTCAAAGCCGACCATTTCTTGCTGGTCTGGGTCCTCACCAGGATCAGACATGCCGTTGTTATCAGAAGATACTGTTCTGAGCTTCGGTTTGCGTTTCCCCGACAGCAGATCTTTGATTTCAGCAGAAAAATACTTTACACCCACAAACAGGTAGTAAATGGCTAATAGTATGGCAACTGCAATAATGTAGTCACTCCATGAAATGTTCTTTAACATACGCTTACTTTTTTCGTTTAACACTTTTCAATCCGAATCTTTAAGAACCAGTTGTTTCCATTGGTTTCGTTAGCAAAAGAACAAACACCGGGAAGGCATTTCAAGTCCAACTTTATTTTGTACTCTAAGTTGTACCCCTTGTACCCCTTGATAATCAGGCATACAGACTTCTGTAAACCGATTATTTTTTTTAAATTAGTATTCGGAAATTTTGAATGACTATTGTGAAAAACTAAAAGAGAATCGTTATGAAAACTGTAAGTGTATTAGGAATTGCCATCTTTCTCCTGGCCTCCTGTAGTCAAACCAAGTTAGAAAAGGAAGAAGCTGCATCAGTTATACGTGCAGCCAAGAATTACCCAAAAGTGTACGAGTATGAAATTAATATGACCGACCCGGCAAGTGCTAAAAAACTGCTCGATGCAGGGCTGGAGGGAGAAGGATGGGTAACTGTAGATAAAACGCAAAAGTTAAAAGATGCAGGACAACCCATCGTCCATTTTACAGAGAAAGCAAAACCTTATCTCATTCGCATAGACAAGAAATACGATAATGTGCAGGTGGTAAAAGTTGCTGATATGGACTTAGGGGAAATTACAGGCGTTCAATTGCAGGAGGATAACAAGAGTGCAACGGTGGAATATACTGTCGTTTATAAAAACGTGACACCTTTTGCCAAACTTATGAAGCGTGACCTTTCCAAAACAGAAACACAACGTGCCCGCCTCGATCATTTTGATACAGGCTGGAAACTGGATAATCAGCGTTAAATATTCCGTTTTCCTGTATTCTTTGATCAAGCCGGTATTATCAATATTCATTGATCTTCTTAATCATTTGTTGCAAAGTTTCCGTTACTATTTCCTTATCCCTTGATTCTGCTGAATAGGATTTGCTTCTCATGCTGTCGTAAGAAATATTTTCCTGATAAGGTGTTGACAAAAATGGAACGATATTTTTAAATACACTATTCAGAGAGCGGGCCATTACGATTCTTAAATCATCTGCTGCCCTCAATATCAGCGCCATTTGATCAACTGACAGTATTGAAAGTAATTTCTCTTTTTCCTTATCTTTCGGCGCTGCCTTCTGTTCACCACCCTTCAATGGAACAATGGCATAATGTATTCTTTTTTCGAGGTAAAATATTTCCTGAGAAAACCAATTGTCCACCTGCTTGTGCAGAACGGCATTTTGTGTTAGAAAAATCGTCCCCGGCTTTTTATGAAGCTGTTTAAATGATTTCAGGTCAAACAGCAAACGCTCCATTCGTTCAGAAGGTTGCTCCACGCTGTTAATGTGTGCTGCTATTCTTTGCGTAAGGTTATAGATGTACGTCTTGCTGTTAAAGTTCATACGGATCAACACTTCATCCAGTATTGTGTAAAGCGCTGCTTCATCACCATACTCCAGAAACTCCAGCTCCAGACAAAGGTCTTTCAGATAGAACATCTCCCTGAAAGTATGCTTGTGCTTGTCTGTAGGCAGGTTTAGTAATGCTTCCGCTTCCCGAACGATTAAATCCAGCACCGGAATTAATGAATGCTGTTCCCTGTGTTTTTTTACTACCCGTGGTAACCTTTTTAGCAACTCTTTTTTTAATAGGTCAAAATAGGTAGATGGTACTCGTTCATCAATGCCCAGATAGCTGATAAAACGCCTTTCTATCAGAAAAAGCAATTCCTCCACACATAAAATAACATTATCCAGTACCGGTTTGGATATTGCATTTTCCGTAACCTGAACTTTGTTTTCCAACGCCTGGTCAAGCAAACTGACAAGGCTGGAATGATAGTTTTTTATGGCGCACTTTATTGCTGTTTCGTCATTCAGATTGAACACCGTGAATTTGATAGTGGATTGAACCTTGTCTTTTTCCTTTATTATCAAATTCTGTAATTTGTTGATGTCTTCTGGCAGCATTGAACCAACTTCCGATTTTACGGGATTCAGAGTGACGGAAATCAAAGTGTCCAGCCATTCAAGTACATAACCTTCGCACATAAGCCCTCCTTTTATATGGCAAACATTTGTCCCCACAAATGTAGGCTTGTACCTTCCCCTGAACTATACGTAATTCCTACTATTTCCCTACTCAAATAGTAGTAAATCAATGCCTTGCAGCTACTTATTCAGCTTATTGCTGAGTTGAATCTTGTTCCTGACCTCTGCTTTCTCAAACAGATTCTGGATGTGTTTGGTAACCGTTTTTTCAGAGATGAACAGATCCTTGGCAATCATTTTATAGGTTCTCCCTTTAACGATCAGCCGGGCAATCTCGATTTCCCTGGCGGTAAACTGGAATAGCTTACAATTTTCCTCAAATTTTGATGGACTGGAAACAGGTGGCCCATCAGTTTCCAGGTTCTTTAACGTTTGCAGGTGTGCAATAGAGGTGCTTAAAATAGCTTTTTGCTGCTTACTGATGTTATCCAAAAGAGTTTCAATCTTTTGGCTCAATTCTTCAAAGGAGAAAGGTTTTGAAATAAAATCCATTGCACCCAATTTCAGGCCCTTAAGTTTGTCAACCTGCGTGGATTTTGCCGTTAGGAAAATAAGGGGAATATGGGAATACCGTTCCTGTTCAGCCAGTTTCCTGGCGAAAGCAAAACCATCCATTTTGTCCATCATCACATCAGAAAGAATGAGATCGGGAATGACCGTTATCTCATGGAGCTTTTTCAAAGCCTCTGCACCGTTTCTTGCGCAAAATACATTGTAAAAGATGCTCAATTTCTGAAGCAGGAAATTGATCATCGTAATATTATCTTCAATTAAAAGCAAAGTACGCCTGCCTGTCTTAAATTCACTGTCTGTAATGCTATCATAACTGTATTCGTAATTGAGCTTACTGATGCCTGTACCTGATTTAGCAATTTCCTCATTGCCGCCTAATATATATTGAGGCAGCGTGATAGTAACGGTTGTCCCCGCAACCGTTTCCGGCTGGCTCTGGATGGTAATAGTTCCACCAAGTCCATCCACTACCTTTTTTACAATAGGTAAACCTAAGCCCATGCCCTGAAGCCCCGTATTTTTATGCCCGATCTGGTAATAAGGCTCGAATATTCTTTTTTGTAAGTCGGTTGGTATCCCTTCGCCGGTATCCTTAACAGCAAATACAATTTTATCTTCCTGCTTCGTCAGGGATATAACTATCTGACCACCTTCATCTGTAAACTTTATGGCGTTTTCAATGATGTTGTTTACAATACGGTTGATCGCATTAGGGTCAGCTTTTATCAGTAGTTCATCCTCTATGTCAACGAAGCAGGTAATCTGCTGCATGTAACAATAGTGCTGGAACAGAGGAAGGCTATTGCTCAATATAGCACTGAAATCCGAAATACGGTTGTGTTTATAGGTATCAATTCCCTTTGTAAACCGCTCAATGTCGAACAGGTTAATTACATCAGCAGTCAGTTTATCTACACCACCTTTTATAACATCTAATTCTTGAACAGTACCATATTTGCTGATATACTCATCCAGGTAATTTTTTATAAGTGTCAGAGGTGTTTTGGTTTCATGAACAAGGTTGATAAAGTTATTTGTTCTTTGTTCATTGAGCTTTTCCAGTTCCTTAGTGCGCTTACTAACTTCATCTTTAAGATCAGCATTCCAGCTCTTTAATCGCTGCTCTGATTCAATGAGTTTTTCATGCTCAGTTCTTAATTCCCTTATGTGCCTTATTACCTGTAATCCGAACAACAACAGAAACCCTATATTGGTGATTAGTGCCTCAACTGCCTGACCGAAATTAAAATAAGTGATAATTGGCAATCCTATCCAGGGTGTCAAGCTAAACAGCAACACAACCATCTCCTGCCGGGCTGTGATACTTGAGAAATCATAGTTGTATTTATGACGAATAGCCCTGGCTAAAGAAATAATTACCCAAATTGCATAGAGCACAGGAATGATAAGCAGATTTTGTGTCTCCTTTAAATCCCTGGTTAACCAAAAAACAAAGACAAAAATGCAGTAGGGCAAGATCAAGAATAGATAAACACCTCTGTAAGCATGAAATTTCAACTTTGTTAAACTGAATGCTTTATACACATAATATGGGAAGTAACACGGCGTGATGAAGCCGGTCGCATACGCGATTACATTTTGCGAGAAAAATGAGCCTGGCAGTTTTGGATCAGGAAGCAAGCCTCCTGTAATGTTATAGGTGAGCAGTAGAAAAATAAGGATCAGGTTAAGTGTAGTAGTCCTATCATCTGGCCGAGCTAAGCGAATTATTGCCAGATAGAAAAAGATGACTATTTCTATACTCACAAAAAAAAATGTGACAATGTGCATTTGTGTTCCAAATACCAGCATTGTCGTACTATTTTACATCCCTCTTGAAGAAATACAAATGGTATGTCAAATCCTGTTCGTTGTAAACTTCAAATCCAAATTTTTCATACCAGGGTAAATTCTTGACCGTCGAAGTTTCCAAGTAAATAGGGCGGTTATTGCTGTTACTGTAATCAATAATTTCCTGAAGTAGTGCACTGCCAATTCTCCGACCTTGTGCAGTAGGATCAACACCGATAAACCATAAGTAAGACATTGGTATTTTAGGTTGTATGCTATTTATCATCTTTTCCCTTTTTAAAGTCTTGCTTATATTACCGATGCCGACGGCTTGAAGAATGAGCTTCAAATCCAATAATGTTGATTTTGGTGTAGACTTCTTTTTGTCAGGATAAACAATGAGCGCACATGCCTTGTTATCATCAGAAAGAAACACATCACCGAATGCTGAACACATTTCAAAGGAATAATCCATTAAAGAGCGAATTCGTGCTACTCTTTTTTGATCTTGCTTTATTATGTAATTGACACTTTGGTTAGCATCAAATGATTTGGTTAGTATATCTACCACCAAGTTTTTGTCATTATACTCTGCTCTTTTCATCATTAAATAGTTTTAACAGCCTTTTGAATTTATTATATAGCTACTTTACGCTCATTAAAGCATAAAGTCACTCACACACGAAATGCAGATAGTGAGTAGATAGTGTACCGCGACACCTCGGTATCCAATCAAAACGAGGGAATAAAAAAAATTAAGAAAAGATACTACCTAACTTAGCTGTGGCGGTTGCCAGAAATCAGAGGTGAATTTTGAAGATAACTTATCTTGCTTTGTTGAGGTAATCGTATCCGAATACTGTACTGAAACAAAAGCTGAATAAGATTGCACAACACAAATTGTACAACCGAGGCAATTACTACAAGTTTTGAATGGATTACAGTTGCCATTACAATCATCTCCACAACCGTCATCGCTATTTTCCGATGATTCGTGAGCTACAGAATAATCGTGGCTATCACCTGAAAAAACTATTTGCTTGACTCCAAAGTAAATGCTTTTTATTCCTGGGCCTATGGACAGAAACAATACGTAAAGTGCTATTGTGCAAGCAATGGTTTTCATAGTTTTCGCTCTGCAAAAATAACTATTTTTAAAATCAAGCCTTCCTACCAGATAGATAAGCTGAAATCTTATTGATACATAATAGATTAGCTCAAATATTGGGCCACTATTGGTATTCTCCTTCCCACACCAAATGCCTTCCGGCTCATTCTTAGAATAGGACAAAATTGATTTCTTTTGTATTCTGCTGTGTTTACCAATTTTAGTATTCTTGCTACAAGCTGCTCATCATACCCTAATGCAATAATTTCTTTCGGTCCGTTTCTTCGTTCAATGTACTCGTAAAGCACTCTGTCTAAAATCTCGTATTCAGGTAAGCTATCCGAATCTTTTTGGCCTGGGTGCAACTCTGCTGAAGGTGGCTTAGAGAGAATGTTTGCGGGTATAATTTCGCTTTCCCTATTGATGTACTTCGCTAAAGAAAAAATCTGCATCTTGTATATATCACCTAAAACGGATAAACCACCTGCCATATCACCGTAAAGCGTACCGTATCCTACCGCCAATTCACTCTTATTGGATGTATTGAGCAAAATGTACTTGAATTTATTTGCAAGTGCCATCAATAAATTTCCCCTAATGCGGCTCTGAATGTTTTCTTCAGCAATGTTAAATGGCAAATCCTGAAAAATTGGATGTAACGTAGTTAGAAATTGATTGTAAATAGCTGCTATGGGAACAATATCATACGTGTTCCCTAAATTCTTATTTAACTGCTCTGCATCGGCAATAGAGTGAGAAGAAGAAAAATCAGACGGCATAAGCAGTACATGTACATTTTCTTTGCCCAATGCTTCAACCGCTACAGATTGTACCACAGCACTGTCAATACCGCCGCTGGCTCCCAAAATAGCCTTTGAAAATCCCATTTTAGAAAAATAATCTCTTACACCAAGTATGAGAGCCTTATGAATTTGAGAAATGTTCTTTTGGGTGGTAAGGTATTGAATTACCTTATCGCTATTTTTCAAGGTTACCACCCTTTCATCAATAAACTCGAAATTTCTGACTTCATCTAATTTCCTTTGCTCCAAATCCTCTGTATTAAAGATGCAAAAGTCTTCCTCAAAATATTTTAACTCTTTACACACTCTGCCATCTCTATCGAACACTAAGCTACCGCCATCAAAAATAATTTCGGTTTGTACGCCAACCGTATTGCAATAAATCATAGGCAAATGATAATGACGGATGTTTGCAAGAATAATTTCTTTTCTGTCATCGTCGTGGTCATAATCAAACGGCGAAGCGGTGATATTAATTAAGAGGGTTGGTTTTTGTTCAATTAATAAATCCATTGGCGAAATGCGATACAATGGGTTCTTCGTAAGATTCCAAATGTCCTCGCAAATGGTAAGGGCAATGCGTTCACCTTTAAATTCTATGATGTTCCACTCGTTGGTAGGTTCAAAATAGCGGTATTCATCAAATACATCGTAAGTAGGTAAAAGAGATTTATGAGCTATGCCAATAATTTCTTTGTTGTATAAGAAAAGAGCAGAATTGAATAGATCTTTTCCTTCGGCAACAGGGTTTTTCTGTGGTGCACCAATAATGACACCAATGCCTTCTGTATGGCTTTTGATGTGTTCAATGCTTTCATAGCATTTGCCGATAAAATCATCAAACTCTAAAAAATCTCTCGGTGGATAGCCGCAGACAGATAGTTCAGAAAATACGATCAAATCAACATTGTCCTCTTTCGCCCGCTCAATGGCATTGATAATTTTATTTATATTGTATTCAAAATTGCCTATATGGTAATTCTGCTGGGCGATTGCAATTTTCATGTTATCTTCTTTTATAACGACTGTCAAATATGAATAGCTCCTTTCCCTGTTGCATTTAAACAGGCTTCTTTCAGACTTTCATAAAAAGTGGGATGACCATGAACTACATTGGAAACTCCCAAAGCAGAAATACCATGTTGCATGGCAAGTGCCGCTTCGCCAATGATATCGGCAATTCGGGGACCTATCATGTGTATGCCCAGAATTTCACCAGTCTGGCTATGCGCCAAGACTTTTATGAATCCTTCAGTATCTGCATTCATGCGGGCACGGGCATTAGCCATTAACGGAAATGAGCCGGATTTATAATCTACGCCATTTGCAATCAATTCTTCTTCTGTATGCCCTACGCTGGCAACTTCGGGCCAGGTGTAAACGATGTTTGGAATGGTCAGATAATTGATATGCGGACGCAAGTTTGCAATATACTCAGCTACATATACACCTTCTTCGGAAGCTTTGTGTGCAAGCATAGCACCCCTAATCACATCGCCGATTGCATAAACATTGGAAACATCTGTTCTGAAGTTTTCATCAACGTTAATTTTTCCTTTCTCCGTTGAAACACCGATTGCCTCCATGTTAAGTCCGGCAGTATAAGGTTTTCGTCCAATTGCCATTAAGCAATAATCACCTTCAAACTTCACCTGTTCTCCATTTTTGTTTTCGGCAGTTACTATAATATTCTGGCCTTGCATTTCAGCGCCGGTAACCTTGTGATTGAAATGAAATGTAAACCCCAGTTTTGAAAGTGATTTTTGTAGTTCCTTTCCGAGAGATTTGTCCATTGTCGCAAGAATTTGCTCATAATATTCAATCACTGTTACTTTTGAACCAATTCGAGCATACACCGAACCTAACTCCATCCCAATGACGCCACCACCAATAACAATCAAATGCTTGGGAACCTCTGCTAATACCAATGCTTCGGTAGAAGAGATAATATGTTGTTTGTCTATAGTTACATTAGGAAGGGATGCAGGTTTGGAACCGGTGGCAATGACGGTATGGACTGTCTCTAATTCTGTTTGATTACCGTCATTTGATTTCACTAAAATCTTTGTTGGATTGATAAATGATCCTGTACCATAAAACACATCCACTTTGTTTTTTTTCATTAAATATTTTACACCATCTCCTGTTTTCTTCACTACATCAGCCTTGTGGGCAATCATTTCCTGCAGGTTGATCTGAAGATTTTCCAAATGAATGCCGTGCATTACAAATTTGCTTTTGGCGTTGTAGTAATGCTCACTGCTTTCAAGTACAGCTTTCGATGGAATGCAGCCTACATTCAGGCACGTGCCACCAAGAGCGTCATATTTTTCAACTAAGGCTGTCTTTAAGCCTAATTGGGCACAGCGAATAGCGCAGACATAGCCTCCAGGTCCGGAGCCGATAATAGTCACATCATATTTTCCCATAGCAACTTTTTGAGATTGTTCAGAAATAATCTTTAAATGTGATTCTCCTACATAAATCAGTGAATTACTTTTTTACCTGTTATAAATCCATAAATCATAAATGCTCCTATTCCAAGAATTAAGACGAGAACAAGCTTTTTAAAAATAATTTCGGATATATTATTTAATAGCTTTTTGCCTAACCATGAACCTGAGTATGCCAATACCAGCATGACCGGAATAAACCAGATATATTTTTTATCAAGATAGCCATTGACTATATAGATAATTGACCGACCAATATCCCCTCCAATGTCAATCCCTGCTGATGTGCTGACAAAGACATTTTTTGATAAATTAAAAGCTGATAAAGTTGCTCCCCGAATTGCACCACCTGTCCCGATAAAGCCTGTAAAAAATCCTGATGCTATGCCGCCTCCGATTGCTTTAATACCATCAGCTTTTAACTTTAAATCCGGTTTGATAAGAAAAGCGATTGCAAATGCAATTAGAAAAATACCCATTGCCAACTCTGCAATTTTTAAATCCACTTTATTATTCAGGTATGCACCTAAGAGAGTGAATATGACACTTGGTATTCCTATCTTCAGGATAAGAGGGAAATTAATATGCTTTCTAAAAATAAAAAGCTTAGAAGAAGAACTAAAAATAAATACGATACCGGATAAGACAAGTGCGGTTTTAAAGTCGAAAAATACTCCTGCAAGAGGCACTAAAAAAACTGATGCGCCAAAACCACTGATAGTGCCAATGACTTCGCATATTAAAACGAGGAAAAGAAAAATGATCAGGCTTGCTTCCATGTTTTATTTTTTATGAGTTTCCAAATGATGCTGAAGCTGACCTTTTAATGTTTCAAGATATTTTTTCAAATCATCGGTGCAAACTGTCTTTTCCTTTGTATTGCAGATAGAAATTGGGGTTTCATCCAGATACGTATATAGTTCCGGATATTTTGTTTCTATTTCAGTTGTAAGCTGAATAATTTCCTGCATGAGTTGATTGAGTTGTTTCATTTTTCACCTTTTTTTAAAGCTTGTATTGTTATTGTTTTTCCAAGTTTGGTTTTCTTTAATTCTTTTATGTATTCCACTTTTACTGATGGCGGCTTTGCACCATGCTTTACAATTTCATCAACAATGTGCTTTAAAAAATCCGCTTCTTTAAAATCTTTATGTGGTCCTAAAATCAAAAATGATATTGTATCTTCTTTCTCCTGAACTATCTGCCAGCCGTCTATTGGCAATAAAACCATATTATCAAAAAATAGATCTGGTTCTATTGCTACCCTATTGCCCGCTTGACCTGGCAAATGAATCACATTTTCCTCTCGTCCTTGAATCTCCTTAATCAGAGTGAAAATTCTACCGCAGCTACAAGGTTTGGTATCGAGCTTTATGTGATCGCTAAGTTCATAGCGAATAATAGGAAGTGTTCGGTTCCACAATACCGTAACTAAAATTTTGTTTCCGTACTCACCGGGTGGAACAATCTTATTATCATTGTCAACCACTTCCACTACTACAAGGTCTTCATAAATATGCTGACCATTGTGGGCTTCACATTCGGAAGCTATAACCCCTGTTTCAGTAGCGCCATACTCCTCAAAGGGTTTAATGCCCCATGCTTCTTCAATAGCTTTTCTTGCTTCTTTTTTCAGCGTTTCTGCCGTTGAGGTTATGGTATCAGGTTTTATCCGAAGCCGACCGGCAAGCTGTTCTTTTGCAAGGGTATGAATGTTCTCTGCGAAGCCGCCCAAAAGATTGGGCTGAAAATCATTCAACTTTTTTACAATTTGTTCTAATGGCTCTGTTGTATCAAGAGCCAGCATATTTACAAACGGTATTTTAATAAAGGCTATTCCACCTGCAACATGCCAGGGGAGAGTTGATTGAACAATAGCCATTCTGGATTTTTTTCCAAAATGGAACGGTATATTTATCCATCCGCTTGACCGAATTGCTATAGAGAAGAATTTAAACCATTCCTTCTTGCTGTAAATAAATATTCCCTTCACTCCGGTAGTTCCGCCTGTAGCATAAGCGTAATATTTATCCCGATAAAGTTCTGCGCCTTTTAGATTGTTTAAAAAGTTCTCTACATCTTTTAAATGCAACGACCTGTCCGTGACAATTTCATCCCACGAAGACATCAATTCCTTTTTTGTAAGTACAGGCAACTCATGCAAAGGACTATTTTCAAGTCCCTTGTGAAATTTTTTGTAAAATGGTGAATTGCTATAAGCAAAATCACGCAGCTTACGAAGCTCTTTTTCCTGATGCTGCTTTATTTGCTCCCGGTTCCATTTTTCATGGGGACGTAATTTTCGTCCTTGCCAAAATATTTTCAGTAATTGGAAAATGCTGAGAGTTTTGAACTCAGGATGCGATTGTGGTTTTGTGTTTAGCATACTTTATTCATTTTAATTTCTTGGTCAATAAATATTAACAACAATATCAATAAGGTTACATTTCTTCCTTTATTAACTTCTCTTTAGTCGTTCTATTACTACTTTACGATGTCAAATCTTCATCCTTTGAATTCTCACAGCATTCATAATTGCAAGAAGTGCCACCCCAACATCAGCTATCACCGCCTCCCATAAGTTAGCTACCCCGCCAGCTCCTAAAGCCAAAACAATAATTTTCACCGTCATTGCAAGGAAAATATTTTGCCAGACAATTCGACGGGTTATTTTGCCTGCTTTAATCGCAGAAACAATACGGGAGGGTTCATCATTTTGTATCACTACATCAGCAGTTTCTATTGTGGCATCACTGCCTAAGCCACCCATTGCAATGCCTGCATCAGCTAATGCTACAACGGGTGCATCGTTTACACCATCACCAACAAATGCAATGTGTCTGCCTTCGTTTTTTATTTTTTGAACTAAATTCACTTTATCTTCAGGCAATAAATCACCATAGGCTTCATCAATACCTATTTGTTTTGCAACACTATCAACCACGGCCTGTTTATCTCCCGAAAGCATAACCGTTCTGATTCCCAATTTGTGCATATTCTCAACAGCTTCTTTCGCATCTTCCTTGATTTCATCTGCGATAGTGATATGGCCTGCATGCTGGCCATTTATTGCGATTAGAATAATTGTATCAGCAATCCTATCAATTCCTGCTGGATAGGATATGTGAAACTTTTTCATTAACTTCTGATTACCGGCTAATAGTTCTTTCCCATCAACCAAACCCTTTAACCCGTGTCCTGCGATTTCTTCAACATTTTCGACTTTGTAATTACCAGAACCATTTTCAGCATATTCAACTATTGCTTTGCCTACCGGATGTGTGGAGTTTCTTTCTAAGGCCGCGGTAAGTTGTACAAGTTGATCTTTATCTATGACATTGGGAACTATCTGCTGCACTTTAAAAACACCTTTTGTAAGTGTACCAGTTTTATCCATGACGACAGCATTGATCTTTGTCATAACATCCAAAAAATTTCCGCCTTTGAAAAGGATTCCGTTGCGAGACGCAAGCCCAATTCCTCCAAAATATCCTAAAGGAATTGAAACAACTAAAGCGCAAGGGCAACTTATCACCAAAAACACTAAGGCCCTGTAAAACCAAGTATAGAAGACATAATTGTCTACAACGAAATAGGGTATCACTACCAATGACAGAGCCAGGAAAAAAACAATAGGGGTATAAACCTTTGCAAAACGGGAAATAAATAATTGAGTTTGTGATTTACGTGCAGTAGCATCCTGAACCATTTCCAAAATACGGCTTAGCTTACTATCCTTAAATAGAGCATTGACCTTTACCTGCGCCACTGTATTCAGATTGACCATGCCTGCCAGGACTGTTTCACCTTTATATTTTGTATCAGGCTTGCTTTCGCCTGTCAACGCTGCTGTATTGAACGAAGCATTTTCCGAAATAAGTTCTCCATCTAAAGCTACTTTCTCACCTGGCTTCAGTTGGATAGTTTCACCTAATTCTACCTTGGAAGGATGCACTACAGTTGGTGTACCATCTCGCACAACTGCTACTTCTTCAGGACGAATGTCGAGCAATGCTTTAATATTTGCCTTTGCTCTTTTTACTGCAACGCTTTGAAACCACTCTCCAATCCCATAAAAGACCATCACTGCCACACCTTCATCGTATTCTCCAATTAAGAATGCTCCTAAAGTAGCAATGCTCATAAGCACAAACTCATTAAAGAAATCTCCACGAATGGATTTTCGAAAAGCCAGGTTTAGTACTTTGTATCCCGCAAATAAGTATGCTATAGCATTGATGATAAGAGCCGGAATCTTCGGAATCTGTACTTTGAAACCGTATTCCAAAAGCAGAACAATAATTAGAATAGCCAGACCTGCAATAAGATTCCAGTTTTCCTTCCAGCCCAGATCTACTGTAAGCGGCTTTTTAGGCGATACTACGCTTACTTCAGCTTTAAGGTCATAACCATCATTGTCAACTTCCTTTTTCGCTTCATTACTATCCATCTTTTTTGACAATTGATCTAATGTCACGTTTTTATTGTTTGCACTTTGCTCTTTCATAAAATAATATTTTACCGAATAAAAAATGATACAACGCCTGTTAGAATTAACGTTAACCCGGTTATAATTCCGGCATTGTGTTCCCATTTGTGCCAGTTAAGTTTTAGCAAGCCTTTATAAACAATCCTTACCCAAATAATCATCCCGGTTATTGTAATAACACTATACATTATAGCAATCATCGCCATCATGTACCATCCTTTTATACCGGCTAAAAGAAAATAAGCTTCTATTTCCATACAGGGCGACAGAAACATTGCAATCGCTAAGGCCGTGATGACTGACCTTTTTGTTTTCTTCTCAATTTCTTTCTTATTCAAATGGAAATGATAATGTTTATAGTGTTGCTTAATAAAATAAAAACCCAAAAGAATGAGAACAGCCGGAGCAATAACATGGGTAAAATTTTCAAGGTGCTCCGCCAACTCATTGCCTATTAAACCAAGCAGAACTCCAATAATAATGGTACTAATCACATGCGAAAAGCCTGAGATAAATGTGATTCTAATTGTTTCTGCTAAACCCCAGCCTTCTTTTTTGCCAATAGCCACGACAGGCAGCCAGTGATTTGGAATGACTGCATGAAGTAAACTGATAATTAAACTGCCTGTTAAGATGTTAAACATTAACGTTTTTAATTAATGTTTTATTCTTTTTTAATCCATAGTAAAGAAAAACTGTTGTAAGTATAATTGATACCATCAACATTATTTTGTGCGATGATGCAGTTATCTGAAAACCAAAAATCTCAATGGGATACTTATCTATCACCAAAAAGAAAATATTATCAATTATGTCTTTTGCAAAAAAACCTGCAAAAAATAACGCGATTACATTTGAAGTTTTTATTTTCATAAATATTTATTTTAGAGATTTAGAAATAATTTTTACATCATTTTATTTTCAAATATTTACTTTCGTCTGCGCTAATAATATTCACACAATTTCCTAACTAAGTTTGATTTTTTATATAACAGCTCAAATTTGTAATTACCTAAAACTTTAATAATTTTCTTTTTAGAAAATAGTTTCACATCACTGTATATAAACTCGCTGAAATAAAAAACTGGACGTCTGCTCCAAGTTTTGTAAATAATGACTACAGCGGTATCAACCAGCTCAAAAGTGTCGCCTTCGTAGAATCGGATTATTTCTTTGTTTGGCTTTTCAAAGCCCCAAATACTTCTTTTTTGAAAGTGGGCTTTAGTTCCATCTTTATAAATAACAAGAACATTTCTCGCCAGGCGGCCCCAAGGCATTTTTATTTTTTTAATGTTTTCATCTGCTAAAGTATCAGTCAAATTTGGAGCTTTAATAAAAACCCTATTTTGCGAATAGATCATGATTGCATTCAACATTAAAAAAATACAAAGAATGGTTTTCATTATTTTAATATTTATATAATTATTTCGGCTACTGCTGGTCTTTTATTTCAATTCCCCAAGTCATATATTTTAAATAAATTTTACTAAACACTATCTTAACTTGTCTTTCGTATCGCTCTTTACCCCGTAAAACCAAAGGGTCACGGAAATAACCAAAACAATAAATTGCGCCAGATAGGTTTCTATTGTTGGATAAATTCCAAGAATAGACGAATGGAAGTTCAATCTGACGCTGGTTACTGCAACCCATCCGCTTTCCTGAAAAGCATGTACACTTTGACCGGCAAGCACAACAGACAATATCATAATTATTATTGCAGAATATTGAAATAATTTTCTGATTGGAATTTTTGCTGAAAATCTGAGAAGCAAGTTTGCAATAAGTGTGATGATACAAATGGCCGCCAGAGAACCCACCCAAATTCCGGGTCTGCTTTTGTCATCTACCTGCAACTGCATTGAGGACAGAAAAAGAACTGATTCAAATGCCTCCCGAAATACAACAATGAATGACATAAAAGCAAGCGTAAATAATTTTCCCTGATCAAGCATTTTTACAATTTTCCCCTCAATAAACTCTTTCCATTTTTTTGCTTCTGTTTTTTTGTGAAGCCAAAAACCAACATAAACTAAAATTATCACGGCGACCATAGCGCCGAAGGCTTCCATTAGTTCACGATTTTGGGCACCGAAAGAAATAAGCCATCCTGTAAAGAACCAGCTTGCTATGCCAATGCCAACTGCCGCCATCCACCCTCCATGTACCCATCGAATGGCGCTGTTTGCCTGAAGTGATTTTAACAAGCTTAAAATAGTGATGATAATGAGAACTGCTTCCAGTCCTTCACGCAGCAAAATGGATAAAGAAACAAAAAACGAAAACCAAAATGAATAAGTTTGTTCTCCTAATAATATTTTTGCCTTGTTAATGGATACTTTTGCATCACTTATTTTTTGTTCCACTTCCCGTTCATCTTTTTTATTTTTAATCGCCGATCGAACATCATTCATCTTGTTTTCTAATTCAGAAACAATGGAGTTATCAACGGCATTAAGTTGCTGCTCGTAAGGTTCAATCCCTTCCAAATAGGCATATAGTGCTTTTTCTTCAGCGGCAGCGCTGTTACCATTCGTATAAAAAATAAGGGCATCATTCAGATAATTATTTGCTGCTTCAAAAGAATTGTTACCCATACCATTCTGATGCAATCGAATAGCAGCTATAGTAAGCTCGCTTTGACTTTGGACCTTTTGTTTTAACTCCTTATCAGAAAGATGGGCGATATCTGAAAGGCTGATAAATGATTTTATACGGTTATACTCTTTATTCAAAGAGTCTTGCTGAGCAGAAAGTTTATTTTGGAAACGTAATGATTTTATATAAAATGCGACATTCCAAAGCTCTTTATCACTAAGCTCATTAAAAGCACGCATCCCTGTTCCCCTAACTCCAAGCCGTGCTGTATTGAATACCTGAAGCGGTGAAATTAATTGCATAAGAGAATCGTTTTGAAAATTTACAGGGGGCGGATTGTAAGATTTAGAAAGGGGACCATCGGCAGCGCCATAAGTTCCGTGACAGGATTGGCAACTTGCAAGAAAAATTTGTTTACCCTGCGTAACATCAGGATATTGTTCGGGGCTAATGTCAATAAGATTGAGTTGAATTAACTGTATTTTGATTTGCTGTGCAGTGGTTGCAATTTCTTCTTTGCTTTTCTTGTGCCGGATTGATATCAGTAATGCAGAAAGTTGTTGATTAATCTGATTTTTATTATTGATGTTAACTTTGAGAGTTATAGAATCAAAAAGAGAAGCTGACTCTGTAGTAAAATCAATCATCTCGCTGTATTCATTAGCATTAATTACTTTACCATTAGCAACCGCACGGCCATAATCCTGCGATACATAATCGAGCAGGTTTATGAGTGTTCTTGCGTGAAATGTTAAGACATCTGTAGAATTATTTTTATCGGGTAAATTTTGAGAAAAAGTAATTGTACTGCATAGGCCAGATACAAAAAATGAAATAACTAAATTCCTGATAGTTTTATATGAGATAATACATGGCATTTGTTTGTTCAATTTTAGTTATGAAGTTTGCTTAGGGTTTATCAATTCACTTTATGATTCATCCTGAAATGAGAATGTTTTTGTTATTTATTGAGATATCTATTTACATAATTTTCACCTTTAAAAAAATTAAAACTGATATTGCAATCTTATTAGAAGAGTATTGCTATTCATGTAATACTTATCCTCAAGCTTAATGTTATGATTGAATAGGTGTTTGCTATAATTAAATACCAGTTTTATATCATCATTAACATACCAGTTAATGCCCAACGTAACAGCCTTTAGTTCACCCAAACTTTTTGCTAAATTGAACAGTAAAGGTGTGCTTGATAATTTTGCCTTTTCATATTGTCCGGCTAGTTCAAAAGCACCCCACTTCCCTTTTTTGGGATCAAATGGCCTATTGGGTTTTACTTTTTCATTTCTTGGTTTTACTTCTCCGGTAATGATAAAAGTGGCAGCTACGTAAAAACCGTTTGCAAAAAAATTAGACAAGATTAGATTGCTGGCAAGGCTTTCTGCCTTATAATGCAGATATTCACCTTTGAGTGAAAAACCTTTAACAAGCCACTCAAAGTCTAATCCGTAAACCGAAATGTTTCCATTTTGCCGGATGCTGTCATTAAATACAAACACAGGTACCTCCGTTGGTAACTTATACGTTGCATTGCTTATGTCATTTTTCTGTCTTCCAATGGCAAGAGATCCTCCAATGTGCAACTGCTTAAGAAAAGAATTTTTAGATGCGGAAAATGGCGAAATAACCAGTCGACTTATAAATGTTTTGCTGTTATTACTTTCCCGTTTATTGAGCCCGGCCCCGTTAAAAACACCAAATGCATAATCAATATATTTTGTCTTGTCTTCCCCAAATACCATGACACCAATATCATAATTTGGAGAAAAATTTTCAACTATAAAAGATCTGCTGACCAAATCAAGCTGTGAACTCGATTTAAGATTGGAAAGACTAAAAGGCACTTTAAACTGACCTGCTCTCAATCGTGCGAAAGATAAATGCCTTGCTTCTATAAATGCCTCATTCAACTCTACTTTTCCTTTGTCATACCTGCCATAAAGCATGTACCTGAATTGCTGATGAAAAAAGCCGGTTGCTGCAAATCGAGCCCTTCGTATCAAAAATTCGGAAAAGCCCGGGCTGCTATGAGAAGGAAAGTAACCATCAAATTGGACATAGCTTTTAAATTTCAAAACATCGCCTGTGCCTATAAAGAAGTATCCTTCATCAAAAACACCTGGCCTTGGAATCGTATCCTGTGCCCTTAGCTCAAGATGAAGCAATAGAATAAGAAACATATATGTACCTAAAGGTTTCACCAGTGATTTTCAATTATATAATGCTTGAACTAAAAAATGAATATTCTTTTTTCCTGGTCGCTTCCATGCATCCGTTTTTCAAATCTCCAATTGGTGGGTTCGGAAACCCTGCTGTTTAAGTTTTTTTCATTTAAACCGGACAACAATGCAGGGCTCCGACCCATGTAATATTTTATTCTTTTTTGACAATAAATCATAAATACCGAAAATCACTACCTTATTGCTCCCGTTAAATCCTTACGGTAAAATAATTTCTGTGTATCCATCTGCTCAGCTAACTGTCAATCATCTTTACCTGTTTAAAACGATAGCTTTTTGCCTTCCTTTTTATCTGAACTCCCTTATTCACTCCTTTGCTTTCTTATTCACTTTATTCAGATACTCTTGTGTTCTTTTTCCTTCTCATTAATTTTATTTTTCCAGCGGATATACCACTTCTGTCTTTCCAGCGATAACAGGAAATATAGCATCGATGAAGCTACGATTGCGATAATAAACATGTCCAGTCCCACTGTAATACCCACTGCAGCCGTACACCAGATAGTAGCTGCTGAGGTTAGACCTTGAGAATTATTGGAAGCATCATTTTTGCTAATAATTCCAGCTCCTAAAAAGCCGATACCTATAACAATATTTGCAATAACCCTTGAGGCAGATGCTATATCTTTAAATTCATCTGCTATTGCAGTAAATAGGGTTGAACCAAAGCAGATGGCTGCATAGGTTCTGATCCCTGCTTCTTTTCCCTGCTTTTCTCTATCATATCCTATAAATGCTCCCAAAGCAAATGCTACCAAAAGCTTCACCACCATAACTAATTCAAATCTTATTTCCATGGATAACATTTATGATTGATTAATGAATTATTTCATTAGGTTTTTTTGCCTGCCATTGCTTAATAACACTCATTAAACATTTTCTCTTGAAAATAATAACTGTAATTGTTAAGGCAAGGTAAATCCATGCAAGCCAGGTTAACGATACAATTGTTTTGGGTTCATCATTGCTGTAAATAAAGGCAATGATAATCTGCACCAAAAAAAGACCAAGCAAAGCAAGTGAACTTGTTAAGCTCAATCTTAAACACAACAAAAGCGATAAGGCAAAAAGTGATTGTGCGGCTGTTAAAAAAAACTCTTCGCCCTGCCGTGCATCAAGCGGTAAATGCCCCATATGACCAAGACCTATGGAATAAGCCAGGGGTATCATCCCAACTAATAATGTCCATTGATTAATTTTATCACTAATCAAGGCTGAAAGTGCAGAGGTGGGAAGTAAAGCCAAAGTCATAAGAATCATTACAATTACCGTTGGCGCTTCGCTTGCTAAAGGTGCCAGCCATTGTATAAGTAAGAATTTATTAAAGCCTAAACTTTCACCTGAAGAAATTAAAGATTCAGCAAAGGGTTCAGCCGACAGCAGAATTACAAAAGCAGCATAAACAGCCATACAAATTATTATGAGATATTGCTTTTGCTTAGGAAGCTTGGTAAGTGCAGCGCTGGGGCCAACTTCTGCTTCTTCAACAGCTTCTTCCCTGGTTCCTTTACTGACACGCCACAGGTAAAGAAAATAAATAGCTACCAGCACAATTGTATCAAAAATATCAATCCGGCTTTTGAGTACAATAACAAAGGAATAAAGACTGGAAAGGGCAAGAAATCCAATCTCTATTAAATTCTCCCTGTGCAGCTCAATACCCTTCTTTTTGCTGCGCCACCAGTACAGCAACACAATAAGAGGCCATGCCATACCAACGAGCAGCCGGTTGGCACCAGTCATGTTAGCAGCAGCAAAACCAACATATTCCGACCCGGGATGGTTACCCGCCTGATAGCTGTAATAGATATCAACAGCGTATTCTGGCAAAACAGTAATCAAGGCAAGAACGGCAATGGCTAATCCTTTTGCAACATGTTTTTCAGCGGCCTCTACTCCCCAGGACAAAAGAAGTCCTGCACTTAACAGAGCAATGAAAAAGATAATAGTGGTATTTAACGGGCCGAGACGAATACCAGCGAGCCGCACAAAAATGCCGGGAAGCGTAGCTGTGATTGCAAGTACAATATTTATGAAAAGCTTTTTCATTTTTTTTCTTTCAGAAGCCGCCTGGTTAAATTTATTTTATCACTTCAATTTTTGTTATTGGATGAATTTCTGACCAACCGTTGTGAGTGTCTATTACTAAACTACCTGTTACTTTTACATGCTCACCAAGTTTGGGAATTTGTATATTATTTATATAGCCTTCACAGGTAGTTCCCACTTTTTTTACTGTGGGCTTGTTGGCGCATATTGCTTCAATAACAAGATCTCCCTGTTTTTTCTTAATATTTTTTTTTGTTAGCAAATCTTCCTGTCCATTATCCAGTTTTAATAGCAGGTGCTGGTCACCGTCTTCTTCTACATTGCTTTCTTCTATCACTCCTGTAACGGTTTTACATTTATCAATTACCTGGAGCCTTTCAGGCTTATAAACATATCTCCAATAGGATGTATCGCAATCTATAGACACGTTACTATCTTTTACATTAAGGGTTTCAGAGGCAGCGACGGTTTTTTCCTGCTTGTCTTTCTTTTTGTGTTTTTTCTCTTGTTTATCTGCACAAGAAACCAGTACCAGAAAAGAAAGGATCGCAAGTATAAATCCGAATTGTGGTTTAATGTGTTTCATTTTTTATATTTTAAATAAGTGTTCAGGAGATGAAATAAATTAAAATGATTAAAACGATTACCATACCTAACAATAATATGTTCATACGCCAACCCCATTGTGTTACTTTACAATATTCGCAATACCTGCTATTCGAAAATATTTGCTTGTGACAATTCCAGCACTTTATATAATTGTGATTGGTGTCCGGCATTTATGATATATAATTTTTCAAGTAGTTATCTTATGGTTTAATGTTCACAATAAGTTGTGTTTTTTATTCTCCCTCTTCCCCAGCATTAGTCATTTTACCTAAGGCAAAAAAGGCTCCCTTTGTTATAACTTTTGCATTCGCAGGTATCTCTTCTAATAACCTTATTTCCGTATATCCCATATTAGCAGAACCCTTTGCTACTTTTACCCTTTTAAATGATATGCGTGGTTCCCTTGCTTTTTCTTTTTGTTCGCTTTCTTCATTTTTTTCTCTTTCTTTTGATGGTGCTTTTACACCGTTTACTATTTCAGTAGAATCGGTCCCTTTTTTCCCTTCTGCAGCTTCGGTTTCATTTTCCATTTGAACGAAAATGTAATCCTGTCCCTGAAATGATACAATCGCCTCATTAGGAACAGAAGGTACAGTTACACTTCCCATATTTACCATAGCATTTACACTCATTCCTTCAATCAATCCGGTTTTTGTGCCCTTAATAGCAGCCCGAACTGCCACAGTAGTAGTGCCTTCTTCAAAAGAGGTAGCTATTGAATTAACCACCGCTTGATATTCCTTAGCAGGGTTGTTAGTTAAAGTGAACTGAATTGTTTGGTTAAGATGTACTTTTGGCAAGTCCTTTTCATACATAAGCAACTTCACCTGCAATTGTTGATTATCTACAATCTCAGCAATAATAGTGTTGGCATCTGTGAAGGTTCCTATCTGAGCATTTACCCTACTTATAGTTCCACTTATTGGAGAAGGAACAGCCAAAGAAGAAGTAATATTTCCGCTTGCTACTCTTGCGGGAGATATTCCTAAAGTTGAAAGTTGTTTTTGTAAAGCTGTTTTTTCTGTATTTAAAGTTCTGAGTTCTGTTTCTGCCTGCTGCAGATTTTTTCTTGCACCAGCATTTCCAGCTACCAGCGTTTTTTGTCGTTCATATTCAAGCTGGGCTAAACTAATTTTTGTATTTACTGTTAAGTATTGCTGTTGCATATTCACCAAATCAGGATTGACAATGGTCGCAATAGTTTGCCCTTTACCGACAACGCTTCCAGGTCGTACATTTAAAGTGCGAACAGTACCATTAAATAAAGAAGAAACCTTTGCCTTGAACTGGTTGGGAACTTCAAGCACTCCATTGACCTTAATGGAAGAATTAATACCACGTTGTTCGATGATTCCGATTTGAATGCCTATAGCCTTCATTTGTTCATCTGTAAGTTCAACGTAGTCCGAATTTTCAGCCGCTTCAGCTTTTTCCGGTTTACTTTCTTTTGCCTGTGTTTTTGTTTCCTGTTTAGTTTCAGCAGCTGACCCGGATCCAGCACTACAAGCAGTTAAGAAAAAGGCTGTTGCTAAGAGAACAAAGCCTACAGATAATATTTTCATTTTGATTTTCATTTTTATATTTTACTGATTGATATAGTAGTTTACCTGGATAACAGCCTGGTTGTATTCGTTTAAAACATCTAAATAATTTCGCTGAATATCTATAGCCTGCGTTAAGAACTGCGATAACTCCGCAAAGCCTATTTCACCGGAACGATAAGCGAGTGTAGCAGCTTGCACAATGGCCTCAGCTTGCTTTAATCCCGTTTTTTCATAAAAATTTAAACTTGCCCTGGAGCGTTCTACCATTTGCACAGCCTGTAGGTAAGCGGTATTCAACGTCAATCGCTCAAGGTCTAATTGTCGTTGCTGAACGTTACGTTCAATTTCGGCAGCCTCTATTCGCTTTTTGTAGCCTTTTGTAAAAATGGGAATGCGTGCTGTTACCGAAAAGCCAGAATAAGGATTTTTAATCCCATACAACCGTTGAGAAAAAAAGCGGCCTTCAAAATCAGGATAACGGGATTGCCGTTGCAGACGAAGGTCTGCATCTGCAATGGCTACGTTTTGCTGTTGCAAACGCAATTGAGGATGGTTGTCAATTGCTGCTTGATAGTTTCCTATCTGTAATTTGGGAAGCTGCCCCTGCTCATTAAAAAAAACAATATCACTGCCCGTTAACTGCCGTAAAGCCTGTTGTTGAATACGGATGTCATTGGTAAACTGTTGAACCTGTGTTTGCAACTCCCGCATCCGGGCCTCTGCTGCAATACTGTCAAGGCCCGCAACTTCACCTGTTCTTACCCGCAACTTGGCCGCCTGGAACATGGCTGTATAGATGCTGTCCAGCCGTGTGTACAAATTGCGTCGCTCTTGCAAATACCAAAGTGTGTAGTACACCTGATTGATGTTTCTTTTAATTTCTAATTGAGAGCGACTGATGGTGAGTTGACTGTATCTGGATTGCTCTTCCAAAAGGTTACGTCTTGCCTTATACACACCAGGCCATTCCAGGGCTTGCGACAAGCCGATTTTTAATACGCCATTATTATTTTCACCGTTTGTTTTATTTGCCCGGAGGTCTTCATTTTCAACAAAGATGCCTGTCTTTGGGAATTGGTAGGCAGAACCTATTAATGTCTGTGACCTGGATAACTGCAATTGATTTACCTGCAATTGCAGGTTGTTGCGCATAGCCGTATCTACCGCACCTCTGACAGGAATTTGCTGAGCGAATAAAGTCTGGTTGCTTCCAAGCAGAAAAAGCAACACGGCTAAGGTTGTTTGCACCTTCCCCATTTTCTTCTTTTCGCTTGTTTTCTTAGTGAAGATGAGATACAATAAAGGAAGTACAACCAGTGTGAGGAAGGTAGCAGTAATCAATCCCCCAATCACGACTGTCGCCAGCGGCTTTTGCACTTCGCCTCCCGCACCTGTTGAAAGTGCCATGGGTAAGAATCCAAGGGATGCTACTGTTGCAGTCATGAGCACGGGTCGCAACCTCAAATGTGTTCCAACTAATATTCGCTTTAACACATCCTTCATGCCATCCTTTTCTAATTGATTGAATGTGCCAATTAATACGATCCCGTTCAACACAGCCACACCAAACAAAGCGATAAATCCGACGCCCGCAGAAATACTAAATGGCATCCCACGAAGTAATAAGGCCGCTACACCGCCAATAGCGGACATTGGAATAGCCGTGAAAATGAGCGTAGCTTGTTTAAAAGAACTGAATGCAAAATAAAGCAACATGTAAATAAGAAGTAGCGCAATAGGAACTGCAATTTTTAAACGGGCTGATGCTTTTTGCAGGTTTTCGAAGGCGCCGCCATAAGTAAAATAATAACCCTGCGGCAATTTCATTTGTGCGTTTAGCTTTGCCTGAATGTCTTTTACTACACTTTCTACATCTCTACCCATCACGTTAAAGCTGATAACTATCCTTCGTTTTCCGGATTCCCGGCTGATTTGTGACGGCCCTTCCTTAAAACTTATGGTTGATACCTGGCTTAAGGGTATTTGTGTTCCCGATGGAGTGGCAATAAATAAGTTACCGACATCTTCTATGGAGCTTCTGTAGGTTGTATCCAAACGTATCACGAGGTCAAACCTCCTTTCGTTTTCAAATACTGAGCCCGCAGTTTTGCCTGCAAATGCAGAACTGATTGCGGTGTTGACGTCTTCAATATTAAGACCGTAGTTGGCAATTCTGGCACGGTCGAGCTGAATAGAAATTTGGGGTAATCCTGCTGTACGTTCTATTTGTGGTGGTGAGGCACCTCGCACGGTACTAACAATCTGGCCTACCTGGGGTGCGAGTGCAGCTAAAGTATCCATATTTTCTCCAAATATTTTTATCGCAACATCCTGCTTTACTCCGGTCATCAGTTCATTAAATCGCATTTGAATAGGCTGACTGCCTTCTACAAAAACACCAGGTATCACATTCAGCTTTTCTTCAATTTTTTCCCTTAATTCGATAAAGTCAACTTTTGTTGTCCATTCTTTTTCTGGCTTCAGTCGAACAATCATATCTGTCATTTCTGGCGGCATGGGGTCAGTAGGAATTTCACTACTACCTGTTTTACCCACTATTGCTTCAACTTCAGGGAAACTTTTGATAATGCGTTCGGCTTGCATGGCGGTTTCAATACTTTGAGAAAGAGAGGCCCCCTGTGGCAGTAATACGTTAAAAGAATAATCCCCTTCTTTCAACTGCGGAATAAACTCACCTCCCATACGGCCGAACACTAAGAAAGCAATAACCATTAATGCTCCTGCAACAGACACAACAGCCCACTTTCTTTTAATAGCCCAGGTAAGCAGTGGGTCGTATTTTCTTTGAAGAAAACTCATCATTTTATCGGCAATAGTCTCTTTTTTCTTTGCTTTTTTTGACAAGAAAAGTGAAGACATCATTGGGATATAAGTGAGTGAAAGCAAGAGTGCACCTACTATTGCAAAACCTACTGTCATTGCCATTGGTCGGAACATTTTTCCTTCGATGCCTTGCAAGGACAGAATAGGCAGGTAAACAATTAAAATGATAATTTGTCCAAAGGCAGCCGAATTCATTAATTGTTTTGCGCTGCTTTCGACTGTTTTATCCATATTCTCTTGTGAGTACTTTTGTACATGCGAAGTGGCAGCATGGGCAGAAAGGCGGTGCAACACACTTTCTACAATAATAACCGCCCCATCTACAATTAAACCAAAATCTATGGCACCCAAGCTCATAAGGTTAGCCGATACGCCAAATACGTGCATTAATCCCAAGGCAAACAGCATGGAAAGCGGGATGGCAGAAGCCACAATCAAACCGGCCCGCAGGTTACCTAAAAAGAGTACCAATACTAAAATAACAATCAGCGCCCCCTCTATTAAATTATGTTCTACTGTAGAAATTGCTCTTTCTATCAGGCTTGTTCTATCGAGGAAAGGTTCAATTTCTATATCAGGGGGTAATGATTTTTTAATTACCTCCATTTTTTCCTTTACCTTATTTACTACATCAAAACTGTTAGCACCTTTCAACAACATAACAATGCCCACTACTGCTTCCTCTTCGCCATTATAGGTAGCTGCACCATAACGGATGGCATTGCCCAATCGTACATCTGCTACATCCTTAACGAATATGGGAACACCGGCATTCTTAACCACAATATTGCGTACATCTTCTAAGGAATTAACTAAACCTATACCTCTTATAAAATAAGCGTTCGGCTTTTTATCAATATAAGCGCCTCCCGTGTTTTGATTATTTTTTTGCAAGGCTGTAAAAAGCTCAGGGATACTCACATTTAAAGCCTTAAGGCGTGCCGGATCAATAGCTACTTCATACTGTTTTAGTAGCCCGCCAAAGCTGTTTACTTCTGCAATACCGGGAGTACCATACAACTGCCTCACCACAATCCAATCCTGCATTGTTCGAAGATCCATCGCAGTGTATTTATGTTCGCTACCTTTTTTAGGACGGATAATGTATTGATAAATTTCTCCAAGACCTGTACTTACTGGGGCTAATTCCGGACTGCCAACCCCTTCAGGAATTCTGCTTTCAGCTTCTTTGAGTTTCTCTGTAACTAACTGCCGGGCAAAATAGATGTTGACATCGTCATGAAATACTATTGTAACTAAAGACAGTCCAAAGCGGGAGATGGAACGCATTTCTTCTACATCCGGTAAGTTTGCGAGGCTCTGCTCAATAGGATATGTTACAAATTGCTCCACTTCCTGGGAAGCAAGAGTGGGAGTTACGGTAATAACTTGTACTTGATTATTGGTAATGTCGGGTACTGCATCCAATGGAAGTTGGGTAGCACTCCAAATACCCCAAAATATCAATGCTATGGTCATCAGACCTATAATAAATTTATTCTTAATTGAAAAATGAATAATCTTTCCTAACATGTCCTATATTTATTGTGTTACTAACCTATAGTATTTAATAACCATACCGGCAATAGCCAACAGCATTAAAATGGAAAGCAGGATGATGCTAATTACTTTTGTTATCCGCATCCATCTTGGCTTTACAGGGTTTTTTATTCTGCTGTAAACAGGCTTTTTGTGTGTTGATGACTTTTTTTTAGTCATACTCACATTTTTAAATAAAATAAAAAATGAAGTTAGTTTTGCATGTAAAGCAAAACTTAGAGAGAGAGACGTTAAGAAATTAATTGTGGCGGCTGCCATATAGGAAGTGCAATGCCAATTACATTACTGGAATGAAGCACGGAAAACTGAGGGCTTGTTTGAAAAACTATAAGCTCAGAAGAATTAATAGACTTAGATATGTAAAATCCTGGGCAGGAACTGCACTGACAAAAAGGTGAACAATTATCACTCTGATTATTTCTCGAATTATCTGATTTTTTAATCGCTACCTTTTGATTGTTCCCTTTCATAACAGAAGCTCCATCAGTACAATAAGTACAGCTGAGTGCTAATACAATACACGCCATTATGAAAGCGAAAATTTTCATTGCAGGCAAAGGTACAAAAAACATTATGCAATAGTATTGCAATGTTAATTATGACGAACATTTCTGACATAAACCCTTGATAACCATGTTTATTTCCTGAGTTGTGAACTTTTCAGGCAAGGTAACGAAAGGAATAGTAATCTCTGTTAAACAATAAGTCCTTCTGCACCTTGTACAATGGAAATGGACGTGCAAGTCTTTGAGATGGCATTCGCAACCATCAAGACAGAGGGCATACTTAAGAGCCCCCGTTCCGTCATCTATACGATGAATTAGATTGTGCGTTTCAAAGGTTTTGAGTGTCCTATATAGTGTTATTCTATCAGCTTTTGCGAATGAATTTTCCAACTCACTGAGACTAATGGCAGAATCCTGTTTGGACAAGACATCCAAAACTAAAAGACGCACAGCTGTCGGTTTTACCCCTTTAGCTGTTAATTTGTATTCAATTACATTTCCCATTTCCATACCTTTTAATTGTCAATTGTAGAGACAGAGTGTATAATATCACAAAGTTAATCATATTCGATGTTCCGCTCTGTATTTGAAGAGCTTATTTGCATAAATGCTGTGTCATTTTCCATCTGAAATTGTACCCTTACGCAAAACATTCTTGAAGCGTTTTTGCTTTAAGTCCTGCACTGAAACTTAGGAACTTTCAAAGGTAACGGGACATAAGTGGAAAACGCTCATGCTACGGCGTGGGCGCACTTATTCGTTACCAGGTTTCCTAAGACCTCAGTGCGGTAAGCTGTTGCCTGCGCTATTTTTTTGTACGGGCAATAAGTCAAACGAAACCATTAAAAGTAATGTACCATGACTTCAGCCGATCACTTCCCGAATTTTGATTACAATGCGGAACAATTATCTAAGTTTCTTGCTGCAAGTGATTTTTTCACCATTATGCTAAAAAACGGTGATATTATTCATTTTACTCCTAAAGATGTTCCAGCATTCATGCAATGGTTAGGAAAAAACAAAATACCGAACATTAGGTCAGAAGAGGGCTGGATAGTTTCGACAAAAAAGAAATAAAAGTCTCTTTGTAGGGTCTCGGTTATCTCCACACTTATACATCGCCCACCAAAACTCTTTTGTTCAAGATGTTAATCAACCCCCAACGTATTTATGAAAAACAAGTTCCACACTATGAAAGATTTTCATCGCATAATACTCATTTTGGCCGGCGTTATAGTAGTTTTTGGCGCTATCTTTTTATTTATAGACTATTCGGAAAAACGGGCCGATATGTATATCCTGCCGGATGGTTTCGACGGTACTGCAACTATATTCTTTTCTGATCCAGGTGGCGTACCTGAAAAGCAGAATGGGCAAAAACGCTTTTTTGAAATTCCTTCATCGGGAATTTTACACACGCAAAGTATTTACAAAAGGAAATGGAATAGCTACTATGTAAAATCGGATAGCAATTTGAAACGATTAATGTACGGCGATGCACGTATGGGAGGAATAGCAGCATACAACGATTTAGATAGTGTCTGGGTTCAAGAAATGAATGTAGGCCACCTTGATTCCAATGGTCGAAAATTAACTATTGTTACTATTATTGTAAAACGCAGACATTATCGGCTTTAAGTTTTTCAATACAATAATACATTAATAAGCCACTTGAAAGGATTAGTGTTATACCTGTAAACATTTCTTCCTAACAAGTGGCTTTGCTGCGCTACTGACTATTTAGGACTAAGCGCCTTCAGTTTTTCACTCAGTTCGGTCAAGCCTGTTTTGGTTAGGTAATCATCAGCAATTAGATGTAATTCGTCCAATGCTTCCTTTGGAATACTTTCCAGCAAAGCAGATGATTTGTCATCATCTTTAGCCATCAACCCACGCTTGAGGACACTATGCAACAACAATACGTTCTTGCGAGAAATCCTCATGTCAATCTTCACTGTTTCACTCATGCCAGGGATACTGAGAATAGTATCATACACTTTGGCTACATCACTCGTTGTTAGCATAATCACACGGTTTTAAATTTAAACAATACTCACTGCACAAAAGTAAATGACAAAGGTTTTTGCATCCTTATCAAAATATGATGAGGATAGGTTAATGCAATATCGCCTGTTTAACTTCGCATAGAAGAACTGAATGTGTTTGAAAATGTGTGGTTATGGATTTCAGGAATAAAAGGCTTTCCGTTAGTGAAGCCAAAAAAATAGACATAGTTCATTTCCTTGCTGACTTAGGGTATGAACCATCAAAAATCAGGAACAACGATTATTGGTATTTTTCACCACTTCGGGATGAAAAAACGCCTTCCTTCAAAGTTAATCGCAAGCTGAACCGTTGGTATGATCACGGCCTCGGCAAAGGTGGTAACCTGGTTGATTTTGCTATCCTTTATCACGGCTGCACCGTTTCCGAATTTCTACAGAATTTAAGCGGTAATCTTTCCCTTCAAAAGCCCTCGCTTCAGCAGTCTATTACCAGACCTGAACCTGAGAACCAAATAAAGATTTTGGGAGACTTCATACTTTCCTCTACCGCCCTTCTACGCTACTTGCAGCAACGCCGCATACCCGTTGATATAGCTGACCGCTATTGCCGTGAGGTTCAGTACGAACTCAATGGAAAAGTGTATTATGGTATCGGCTTCAAAAATGACCTGGGAGGCTTTGAAATACGCAATCCTTATTTCAAAGCCAGCAGCTCGCCAAAAGGCATCACCACCATTGATAACAGTGCCGGTGAGGTCATCGTTTTTGAAGGCTTTACCGACTTCCTTTCCTTCAAGGCTACCCACCAACAAGACCCCGAAGACCGCTTTGATTTTGTAGTACTGAACTCTGTATCCTTCTTTGAAACTGCACGCCCTTTTTTGGAAAAACATAATACCATTAGGCTCTATTTGGACAGAGATACTACCGGACAAAATTGCAGTCGGTATGCACTTTCCCTAAGCAGTAAATACAAGGACGAAAGCAGCCTGTATCAAAACCACAAGGACTTCAACGACTGGATAGTGAATTTCGGCAAGCCGCAAAGGAAACATCAAAAACAGAAGTTGAAATAAGTGATAACAGAACTATAAGAGCCGCTTTAGCTTCTTTAAAGTGCTTTAGCCTCTTATATGCTTTAGAGCCTTGTCAATGTCTGAAAGAGGTTCTAAAAGCTGAAAGATTGCAACTTTCCCGCAATCGGCCAGATGAACGGTTGTTAAACAACCGGATCTGGCTGCCCATCACTCGGAACTCGTGGGCAGGGCGTCTGAAAGGTGAAAATGAGTTTGAAAACGTGAAAATGATCAGTGATGAAAGAACAAAATTCAAACAGGACACGCATTATCGGGCTGCGTCTGACACCCGATGAGTATGCTAAAATTGAAAAGAAGTGGAAGGCTTCTACCTGTCGAAAGCTAAGCGATTATGTACGTCGAAGCCTGTTCGATAAACCCGTTGTAACAACCTACCGTAACAGCTCACAGGATGACTTAATGGCAGAGCTTACCCGGCTTCGCAGCGAGCTAAATGCAGTAGGAAACAACTTCAATCAAGCTGTTAAAAAGCTCCATACACTCAGCCAGATCGCTGAATTTAAAAGCTGGTTGATAGCGTATGAAGTGGAGAAAAATATCCTTAGCAATAAGGTAGATGAGGTCAGAATAAACGTAAAAAAAATACTGGAAATATGGTTGCAGTGATCAAGCCTGGCCACTCTATGCACCGTATTTTCAACTACAATGAGAACAAAGTTAAAGAAGGTGTAGCAGAGTGCATCGGAGCAGAAAATTTTCCGCTGAATGCTGATGAAATGAGCCTTAAGATTAAGTTAGGCTATCTGCTGAAAAGGACAGAACTGAGAGAGAATGTTAAACGAAACAGCGTACATATTTCCCTCAATTTTGACCCTTCGGAAACACATTTGAGCAAGGAAAAGTTGATGGGAATCGCCAACGTCTATATGCAGAAATTAGGCTTTGGAGAGCAGCCTTATCTTGTTTATCAGCACCATGACGCAGGTCACCCGCATATCCACATAGTCACCACTAACATCCAGCCTAACGGCAATCGTATTGACCTGCATCACCTCGGCATTCGCAAGTCAGAACCTGCAAGAAAAGAGATTGAAAAAATGTTTGGTCTTGTAGTGGCCGATGCCCATGCAAGAAAGCAGGCATTCAGGTTAAAACCTATTGATGCAAAGAAGGTACAATACGGGCGTACAGAAACAAAAAGAGCTATCACCAATGTACTCGATTCGGTATTGTTCAAATATCACTACACCAGTCTGCCGGAGCTAAATGCAGTATTGAAACAGTACAATGTACTGGCGGATCGGGGCAGCGAACATTCAAGAATTTTTCAAGGTGGAGGATTGGTTTACCGCATATTGGATGAGGATGGAAAGCCGGTAGGCGTACCAATAAAAGCCAGTGACTTTTATAATAAGCCCACACTGAAATTTCTGGAAGAAAAATTTACTCTCAATGATGCCAAACGACAACCATTTAAAAGCCGCGTAAAAAATGAAATAGACAGGTTGTTTATTGGTAAAACGCCAACACTGGACGAACTGGTAAATCAACTCGAAAGAAAGGGCATACACGTTGCCTTGCGTCAAAATGATGCCGGGTTGATATATGGCATAACCTACGTAGATCATCAGACCAAAACTGTCTTCAACGGAAGTGCATTGGGTAAGCAATACAGTGCCAAAGCCATACAGGAACGATGCGGCTTGAAAGAAGTGATGAAGTCAGAGTTATTACCACAGGTAGCTCAAAAAGCAGGCAAAGCTACACAGCCTACGCAAGTGACCGACCGCGACGTTAAAACGCTTCCCCAGGATCATATGCCAGCTCCAATTAGCATCCCTGTTGGCAATGCACTGGATGCCTTGATACAACCCGACCAGGTAGCTGATTATATACCCGGTCAGCTAAAGAAAAAAGGCAAGAAAAGAAAAAGAAACAAGAACATTTCCAATAACCAATAAAACGTAAAACAATGGCTGTACAGACAGGTGAGAACGAACAGGCGCTGAGGAAAATTCTGGACATGACCAGGTTGATCAGTATCGTTATTTTAGTGATACACTTCTATTATTATTGCTATGCTGCCTTTCAGGAATGGGAGTTGAGCAGTACTTTCAGCGACCGTATTTTAGGTAATATTTACCGAACAGGTATCTTCAGCAACTTTGTTAAAAGCAAGCTGATTGCTTTAGGCTTTCTGGTGATTTCGCTGCTCGGAGCAAAAGGCCGGAAGGATGAGAAACTGAATTATAAAACAGCTTTCGCCTACCTCATAACGGGGCTGTTGCTCTATTTTGCCAGCTATCTTTCCATGATGCTTCAATTGCCTGCACAGGAGAAGACAATTGTTTATATAAGCATTACCGCAATAGGTTTTTTACTGATACTTTCTGGAGGTACATTGCTTTCCCGGATCATTAAAAGCAAGTTCAACAACAAGGATATTTTTAACAAGGAAAACGAGACGTTTCCGCAGGAAGAACGTTTACTGGAAAATGAATTTTCCATCAACCTGCCGGCACGCTACCGCCTTAAAAACAAGGTTCGCAATAGCTGGATAAATATCATTAACCCTTTCAGGGCGATAATGGTATTAGGTACTCCCGGTGCAGGTAAATCCTATTTCGTAATCAGGCACGTCATTACCCAACATATCCGTAAGGGGTTTACAATGTTTGTGTACGACTTTAAGTTCGATGATCTTTCAAGGATTGCCTACAATTCCTGGTTGAAAAACAAGCACAGGTACGCCAAGCCTCCGCGATTTTTTGTGATCAATTTTGACGACTTAACAAGAAGCCATCGGTGCAATCCTTTGGAGCCATCAGCCATGACCGATATTACTGATGCTGCGGAATCAGCCCGCACCATTTTAATGGGATTAAATAGAGAGTGGATAAAGCGTCAGGGCGATTTTTTCGTGGAATCGCCAATTAATTTCCTGACGGCTGTGATATGGTATCTGAAGAAATATAAGGACGGAGAATTTTGCACGTTGCCACACGTCATAGAACTGATGCAGGCAGATTATGACAGCCTTTTTACATTGTTCAGAACCGAAGCTGCCAAAGAATGTGAGGTATTGATCAATCCGTTTTTGAATGCCTACCTGAATGATGTGATGGAACAATTAGAAGGACAGATAGCATCTGCTAAAGTGGCTATGGCAAGGCTTTCCTCACCGCAATTGTATTATGTTTTATCGGGCAATGACTTCAATCTCGATGTGAATAATCCTGATGATCCGAAGGTGGTTTGCATGGGTAATAATCCGCAAAAGATACAGATCTATGGGGCGGTGCTTTCGCTTTATGTAACACGCCTTGTAAAGCAGGTCAATAAGAAAGGAAAATTGAAAAGCAGTTTGGTTTTTGACGAGTTCCCAACTATCTATTTGAACAACATGGATAGCCTTATAGCCACAGCAAGGAGCAACAAGGTTTCCACTTGCTTAGGTATTCAGGATTTCAGCCAGCTTCGTAAAGATTATGGCAGGGAGCAGGCAGATGTAATTATGAATATCACGGGCAACATTGTAGCCGGGCAAGTTACAGGTGATACAGCCAAACAACTTTCCGAACGCTTCGGGAAAATCATGCAGGATAGGGAAAGTTATTCTATCAATAGCGGTGATACTTCTATCAGCCGCTCAAAGCAACTGGAAACCGCTATACCGCCTTCAAAAATATCTGCACTGAGTTCCGGTGAGTTCGTAGGCATGGTAGCTGACGATCCTGATAATAAAATAGACCTGAAAGCCTTCCATTGTGAAATTATCAATAACCACGATGCACTGAAAAGAGAGGAAGAAAGCTACAAGGAGATAGAGGTGATTCGCAAGCTGGATAACAGCATGGTACAGCGTAATTATTTCCAGATAAAAGAAGATATACAGGACATTATTCAATCGGAAATGGAAAGGTTGCTGAATGATCCGGGATTAAGCCACTTAGTAATAAAAAAGACATGACTACAATTCGTTGGATCAAATCTTAACTTCTACATTTTATATCCTTTTTTCTGTCAGCAGCATGAAGTTCCTAATTGTTTTGGAGGACATTTTACTGTTCCGTAACTGCAATAAACACAGCAGTCCCCCTGTTTCGGCTTTAATCTTGTCTTGCAGTTTTCGCATTCATAAAAAAACTGGCAAGCGTCTGTGGGCATTGTTTCTTCTTTTTGGTGTCTGCAATTAGGACAAATGATTACTGATTGAAGTATTGCTGTCTTGTTCATTTTTATTTGTTGATGATGGTGGATGAAATTACTTTATATCCGATGTTGTTTATAATATTTGAAAGACTGTCAACTGATGTTTTTGAATTGTCAAACTTTACGATTGCATTTGCATTTTTATAATAAGTGTTTGCTTCAATTACTCCATCCACCTTTGAAAGTGCGCCGTTAATGTGTGCTGTACAACCTTCACAGTCCATTCCATTAATGTTTAATTGAACCGTTGCTATATTGCTTTTGTCAACTACAATCACTTTTGCTTTTTGTGGCTTTGGATAAAATATTTTTGCATAGTATGGAAATGCCATTAGCAATCCAGAAACAACAGTAACGATAACTAAAAACGATTTTGATTGCCAAAATGATTTTTTATTGTCAGCCTCACAGTCGCAGCCAACTTGTTTTTGTGGTTTTATTTTTTGATACCACGCAAATGTAAAAACTGCAATTGTCAAACCGATTAAATATGGACGATACGGCTCAACCCACGAAAATGATGAAGCAAATCCGCTTGCACCACCTAAGAAAGCTAAAACAGGTGTGATGCAGCAAAGAGAAGCTGCAACTGCTGCCAACAGTCCAGCAATCCAGCCTTTACTATTTTTTATTGTCGTTGTCATACTGTCACCAAATTTTGTTGATTGATTATTTTAAAGAACGATCTTAATACTTTTAAATGTTTATTGTGTAGTGAATAGAAAATGGTTTGTCCTTGTTT
Organism: Chitinophaga pendula; assembly: GCF_020386615.1. Taxonomy (NCBI): domain Bacteria; kingdom Pseudomonadati; phylum Bacteroidota; class Chitinophagia; order Chitinophagales; family Chitinophagaceae; genus Chitinophaga; species Chitinophaga pendula. The sequence continues at coordinate 7,400,291 of NZ_CP077769.1, read as the reverse complement.
TCTGGCTTCAATAATATTCCCGTCTTTTAGCTTTCGTAAATGTTGGGACACGGCAGGAATACTCATTCCCAAAATATCACTTAGGTCGCAAGGACAAAGTTCGTTTTCCTCTTCAAGCAGAAATAGTATCTTCAGTCGTACTTCATTTCCTGCCAAAGCAAGAACCTGTACTAATTGTAAAAATGATTTCGAGTTAGTCTTTAATTTTTCTCGGCAACTTTTAATTTGGTCTATGTCCGCCTGTAACCTGATGCAAGTATCGTTTGTCATTGTCAAATTTGTTTGCGAGGCAAAAGTAATAAATGTTACTTATTTAAGCAAATACTTAAATATTAATATTAACAATTTAACACTTTGTATCTTAAAGTGTAGCAAAAGATAACGTAATCCGCGTAGCCTACTACAAGTCACCTTTAAAAACATGTTTTTTTTAAAAAGGGCATGTCCCTTCGGGTCGGTCATTCCAGGGTACGCCTCGCTTCCGTCCCTTCTTTGTCGTGACCGGCTCGTTCCTCACCGCCTTACATCCCCCTCATGCTTTACTATACAAGAGAATAACAAGCCTGATTGGTTGAGATAGCAACCAACCTGCTTTGGCATTTTCCAACGAAACGGGTAAAAAGGCAGCTAAGATAGTTACGCCTTCGTTGCTACGAGCGCATAATGCTGCGCTGCGCTTGCACCCTTCGGGACTTATAGCTCTCCGCGCCTCCGGCTACACTCTGTCGCTGCTTTCTTTTTTACCGTTTTTTCTTTTGGAAAAATGCTTTTAGGGCAAGCGGGTGAAAAAAGAAGTAAACAAAATGGTTTCACAATTAAAATTAAAAATCATGAACATCATTGGCAGATTAACGAGGGACGCACAAATCAGCACCTTGCCGAGCGACAAACAGGTAGTGAATTTTTCCGTAGCAGTGAATGACAGCTACCGTAACAAACAGGGCGAACGAGTGGAACACACCGAGTATTTCAACTGTGCCTACTGGATTTCAACAAATGTAGCAAAGGTACTCACCAAAGGAACATTGGTAGAACTCAACGGCAGGGTGAGTGCAAGAGCATGGATTGGTGGAGATGGTGGGGCACATGCAGCACTCAATTTCCATACATCAAAAATCAAATTGTATGGAGGCGGTAAACGGTCTGAAACCGTAGCAGGTGGTAACAGAAACGACTCCGCAGTACCTGCAAACAATGGCACAGACGATTTGCCTTTCTAATCATTCATTTTCATTTATCAACTTTTAAAAATTACAATCATGGCACATAATCTTAATTATAACGAACGTACAGGCAAATACAGCTTCTTTAGCGTGCAGCAGAAAGCATGGCACAATTTGGGACAGATAGTAGAGCAATATCCCACCAGTGCCGAAGCTATCAAATACGCAGGGCTTGATTTCGAGGTTATCAAATCTCCCTTATATACTCGTGGCACAGGCATCAGTATAAGTGATGATGGTGAAATAAAAGAAGGTGGTAACATTTTGTTGCCCGACAATTTCGCAACTATGCGTACCGATACCAATACGGTTTTTGGCGTAGTAGGAAAAGATTACCAAATAGTACAAAATGCAGATGCCTTTGCCTTTTTCGATGCTATTGTAGGTGGTGGTGATGGTATCCTGTATCAAACAGCAGGTGCATTAGGAAACGGAGAGCGCATATTTATTACGGCTAAACTCCCTGACTATATCCGAGTAGGTAACGGTGATGATGTTACAGAAAAATACATCTTCCTGACCACCTCACATGATGGTACGGGAAGTATTACCGCAGCGTTTACACCTGTACGTATCGTTTGTCAAAACACTCTCAATGCAGCATTGGGAAATATGTCCAACGTGGTACGTATTCGCCACACGTCAGGTGCAAAACAACGTTTGGAAAATGCTCATAAAGTAATGGGACTGGCTAATCAGCTAAGTGTACAACTGGAGGGCATATTCAATCAATGGACAAAGGTGCGTATCTGTGATGAAGAAGTAAAGAAACTTATCCAACTGGCACTTTGCCCCAACAAGGAAACATTGGACGCACTCAAAAAAGGTGCAGAGGATGAACTGTCAACCGTTTTTAAAAATACGGTGGAAGATGCCTTTGCCTATGCAATGATGGCAGATACCCAACAGTTGAATACTACCAAAGGAACAGTGTTCGGGGCATACAATGCGGTAACAGGTTACTATCAGAATGTACGCAATTACAAGGACGATGAAAGCAAACTGCAATCCATTGTAATGGGAGGCACAGCACAGGCTAAAGCACAACGAGCATTTGAATTGTGCAGCCAGTTTGCAAAAGACGGAGCAGACGTGCTTGCACTGAGCTAAAGTAACAGGACAGGCAGCAATGCCTGTCCTTATTATCCACTTACAAAAACAAGTATATGAAACCGTTAGATAATTTGATAAACATAGAGAAGGCAAAATTGCTGCACGAACTATTTCCGCAGGAAATTCCTGCCTTACTGGAATACACCGACAATATGTGCCTTGCCATACAGGAGGACGAACAGTTGATACGCAGCCAGTGGGAAAACGGGTTGCTAACAGTAGAAGCCTGGCTATCCTTTGTTGAGGAAGTCAGGAACAAGATAAATAAGTATGGGAAACGTCTGCATACTCACAGCCGCTTATTTGCAGACCAACTTTTTGATGGCTATGTCGCATTGTATATGGTGCATTGTATGACCTTATATACTACTGTAAGGAAGCATAGCAATCCCAAGTTTACATTAGCCATAGACCTATTATTTAACCCATAAAATACAAGGTTATGGAAGCGTTGATAAAACTATTACAGGCAATGTCTTATCCGACTATGGTTTTTGTCGGTTTGGCAATCAGGCTCTTTGTCGGTATGCGACAATTCAACCGAAGGGGCTTAGGTGGATTGCAGCATTTCAATAACTATTTAGTGGGTTTAATCACACTTGCGATAGAATGGATGCTGAAGTGGGCAGCATTAGCCCTTTTGCTGTGGGGATTGTGGGGATGGCTGTTTAGATAACGCAGCACGGAATAAAACTATACAGGACTGTACAGAAATTCTTTTTAACAAAAAAACATTTGACAATGGAAACGACAAATTTTTTCAGCAGCATAGCTGCATTGAATATAACAGGCGACCTGCAAGTAACGATACGGAAAGGAGCAGAAAGTAACTGGATAGTATCGGTTATGCTCAACAATGAGCAGTGCGGGGACGATGCAAGGAAACTGATACCGCCCCTCAATCTAAGAGGAAGTGCCGAAGAACTGGACAACGGTTTCTTTGAACGAATAACAACACCCATACGGACCGTTTCAGGTTTAATGGTGGACATGGAAGGCTTCATGAAACAGTTGGAAGAAGTGAAAAAGCAATCTGCTATGGAAAAAGAAAAGACAGACAGGGAGCGAAAGGAAAAAGAAGCCAAAGAGAAGAAATACAGGGAGGCGATGCAAAAAGTAGATGAACTGGAAAAAGAAGGAAAGCACAGGGACGCATGGATGAAAGTACCTGACCCTTCAGAATATCCCGAACAGGCAGAAGCCATACGCAAACGAAAATCATCCTTATCCTCAAAGTTTGCCCCGGACCTGTTTGGTGCAACTGCAACACCCGTAACTGATGAACAGCCACAAAGCGTTGAAGCGAATGTTGAGGAAGAAGAAATAAATCAATAACCTGTAAAACGAGAAGTCATGTTAATAGCAAAGCATTTAGACAGGATTTTCCTGCTCAAAGAAAACGGAACGGATATAAGGCTTACAGACCCTGAACCTTCATGGAGCGTGGAAGCGGTGATGAACTTCTATGCCAATACCTATCCAGTACTCACCACCGCCAAAATATCCGCACCACGAATTGAAGATGATACGGTGCAGTATCGTTTTGAAAGCGTCATGGGAACAAAAGGTTAATCTTAAAATTTAAAGCAATGGAATATGCAACACAATATTATATCGGGCATCATTCAAATGCCCCAAAAGCAAAGGCAAAGAAAACTCTACAAGCAGTTGGGAGAGTTCACAGCATGGGTACAAAGGACAAAAGATGCACACGAAATAAGCAAGGACAAACGGAAGTCAGTACCACAACAGATGTTGCCAATGGTTTTTTAAGAACCACCTTCCTGCCTAAACTGGAGGCGATGAAAACGGTACAACCTGCTACGGAAGTGGAGAAAATAGAAACTGATTTTTATTGCTCCCTGTGTGCAGTTGCCAGGCATTACAACGGCTTCGAGCCTATGGATACAAGGACGTTTGGCTATCCCTACAATATCGCCCTTTCTGTATGGGAAGTGGATAACCATTTAAAACGGAACATTAGAAACTGGAATTGCTTGCGTTTGGTACAGGACGATAAGGGAAAGACCTTTTTTATAAGCGAGGAACAATACAATACTGGAACAACCTTGTTTTATATTCCCGTTATACCGTTATATAAAATGCTCAAAGACCCGAAGACAAAAAGAGCAGCCCGATTATTATTATCCGTATTTGCTTATCTGTATCATGTAGCTGATATACCTTATTACAGGCAGGAGGATGCTTACCTCTATTGGCAATACGAAATGATTGCCGATTGGATTGAACAGGACGATGAAGCAGAATTGGACAGCCGTAAAGAGGAATTAAAGGTTGCTCAATGGTGCGGTGAAAAGATGGAGCAGAAAATATTCAACCGTAAAAACCTTGATGTGTTTGCAGAACGGATAAAGGCATTTATACCTACAAACGATTTTGAACAGGAGTGCCTGAATGTAGCAAAGGGAATGTTTGCACTTTATACTGATTATCCTGCAACAACGGTTTTCCAAAACGCAAAATATGTACAGGATGAAGAAGAACAGGAGGACGAAGTAATTGCAATGAGGAAATATATCTCGTTTATAGCCGATGTAAAGGGATGGCTATATGAAACGGTTGCTGAAAGTGTAAACAATGAGTTCAATGAATGTGGTACAACAGAAGAACCTACCATATTAAAAAAGTTTAACGGTACAGCAATCACCGATTGCAGTCTTGAATTTGAAAACAGGTTATTCCCATTGATAGACGATTTATGTTACCTGCTGAATAACGATTAAAATAATTACTATGAAAGATGTAATGGAAAATATCGGCAAACTTTACCATCCTAAAACGGCTTTGGTATTTTATGAAGCAAAAGGAATGAATGTAGAAGTCTATGTAGAGTATTTTGATATGGATAAGAATGGTAGTCCCATTAATGCACATCCCCTAACCGTTAAGGAAGCACAGCGTTTATCAAAAGCACTGGACACAACGGGCGAAAGGAACAAGGCTTTTCTGAAACCTAAAAGCATTATCGCTGCAAATATCCTTTACACAGACCCATCTGAAAACGGCTTTGTGATGTGGTTTACAAAGGCGACCTGTAAAAATCTCTTTTTCGTTGAAGGGTTAGGCATTTCAAATGGTAATGCGAGCGTACCCGCATTACTTTGGATAGCCAACAAAGAAAAGCTGTATATCTATGCCCTGAAAAGTGACAGGAGGCCGACCGAAACCACACCACTTTATCATGCTCCGTTTTTCAATGTCTATGTAGAAGGAAATGTATGTATGGGTACGGTGGATGTCAATATCAGGAGGTCAGCGTCATTAGAGGAATTTACAGCCGCATGGGAAGCCTATTTCTTTAACAGCTATTTCAGTCACCTGATGCAAAATCATAACCCCATACACGGTAACTGTGTGAGCCTATGGAAGAAGCTGCGGAAGACTGGAGAGCCATTTCCGAAAGAGGTATTGAAAAAGACAGACAGGACAATAAAAAATATACTACGATGAAAACGGACAAAATAAAAGTGCATTTTACAGACAACGACCTGATTGCCCCAACCAACCCCATTGAGGTAAACCTGATAGGGGCTGGAGGCACAGGTTCAAAGGTGCTAACCGCATTGGTAGAAATGAATTACAGCCTGAATGAATTGGGACATGCAGGGATAGCGGTGAGGCTTTGGGATGATGATATAGTAACAGATTCCAATTTAGGCAGACAGCGGTTTGCTGAATGTGAGGTAGGACTATATAAGTCCGTTGCCCTGATAAACCGTTCCAACAGATGGGCTGGCACGAACTGGAAAGCTGAAACCACAAAGTTTGAAAGGGATAGTTTGGACAGGTTGCCCGAACATGCACAGGCAAGTATTTACATTTCCTGCGTTGATAGCGTAAAGGCACGATTTGAAATAGCTGAGATACTTAAAGGACTGAATAGTTACAGGGCATACCGCAATCAAGCCAAATATTGGATGGATTTCGGCAATAGCCAGTCCACAGGGCAGGTGCTACTATCCACTATCGGCAGTATCAAGCAACCAAAGTCTGAAAAATATCAGGCGGTGGCAAGCCTGCCATTTATTACAGATGAATATGGCGAACTGCTGAAACGGTCTGAAGAAACAGATAATACCCCAAGCTGTTCACTGGCTGAAGCATTGGAAAAGCAAGACTTGTACATTAATTCCTCCCTTGCCCAAATGGGTTGCTCCCTGCTATGGAACCTTTTCCGCAACGGAATGACCGAAAATAAGGGCTTCTTTCACAACCTTGCCAACTTTACCACCCAACCGATAAAGGTCGCCTAAAGCCCCTCCCAGGCGGCGCATCGGCATTCCTTTCCCCGTAGGCGGAACACCGCTGCGCGAAGAAGCGGTGCAGCCACTTATGCAAAACCGTCCTCACTACCTTTTAGTCCGTTCATCCGTTTCCGCATAACAGACTGCGGCATTATTAATCATCTATATTACTGGAGATGGTCTTTCTTATTTGAGGCTGCAATTATGTATTTGTAAATTCTTCAGTTCTTGCTTTCTATGAGCATCTAAGATTCCTCTTCTTCATCTGATTTTGTAGCCCATTCCAGATGTTTTATTATACCTTTTTGTAGGCTCAAAAGGAAAGGTATTCCTTCGCTTCTCACTATGCTATTGGGATTGCAAATCTCCAGAAGAGTGCTTAAAGAATTAGCAAACCAGGCATAATTTCCTCTAAGTGGAGGGATTGCCTGCACATTCAAATACCTGATAGCACCAATAAGTATCTCATCACCATCCGGCAAACCCTCCACTTGATAATAATTTTGATTTGCGATTTCAATAAACTTATTGGTCATTTCATTTAATTCAGAAATATCTTCTGGAAGCCTTTCAATAGGAGCCGAATCCTTATCCCACATCAAGTCTTCCGCTAACATAAAGCAAACCTCAAGTAATTTGTTCTCGTCCATGTTATACTTTTAAATCATTACGATTGTTAGAGATTATATTTATGCGTCTGGGAGCTTTATCTAAGCATTTACTCTGGCATACACCAGCGGTACTATTCCTCGTAATAATTGAATTGCTGGTGACAAAAGCATTTCCTGATATTGATGCAGTCCCTTTTCTCCGTGAACAATGTTACACCGGATTGAATAAAGCGTTTTCATTAAAGCAAGGATTTTTGTCGCAGGCACTGCTGATTGCAATCCATTGATAAGTTGTTGGTCGCGGTTGGGCTGCGGTGTTCCTCTATTCAGGTCAATATTGAAATGAGGCATCGCCTGATATAATGCCTGGATTTGGTTGTCAAGTCCTTGCTGTGTTAAATAATGGGCAATAGCAGCAGCTCCAAGAAAATCAATTGTAAAAGTAGTAGCTCCCGCTCTGTCACCAACTTGTTCTCTCGCATTACCAGTTTCCTGAGCTTTTTTTATCGGAACGATATTGTACAGGAAGTTATAGTTGATAAATAAGGTTACGTATTTATCAATAAGGCTGGCAACATCCTCATCTACTATATTATCGGCTTTCTGAAGCCACCTGTTATAAAAATCCTGTTGATCTGGTGATAGCATATTTTAGATTAATTTGATGCTTTCAAATCTACGGCAATTCACTCCAATGTTGTAAGATTCTGTTCTGTAAATCTTAGAATTGCGTCGGTACTTGGTAATGGTAGTGTGAATTAATTATTTAGAACAAAATATTATATTTTGCAACAGTCTATTCAAACCCTGTAAAGAAATTGTCTGATGAATGATATGTCACTTTTTGAAAAGAAAGAAAGAACATTAGATGGGCCTGCTAAATACAACGTAGATACCTATCAGTACTATAACGATAGTGCCAGGCAAGACATGGAAGTTATAAGACAGTTACTTGAAAAGTGGTTTTCGCATTATCCCGATGATGAAAAGCAAGACCTAAAGACACGATTTCAAGCCTCATTTGATGCCGCATTTTATGAGTTATATATCTATACACTATTCACGAAGCTGGGATTTTCATTATCAATACACCCTGATATTCCCGGCACATTAAAACGTCCGGATTATCTTGCTACAAAAGATGGGGAGTTTCTATTTATCGAGGTTAAACACATGACAATGCGATCCCAAGATGAGCGGTCGCTTGAAAGGAAAAAGAATACACTTCTCGATTCGTTGGATAAAATTGATGCATCGAATTTTTTGTTGAAACTGGATGAAATCGTTTTCAAAGATAACAGCCAGCCAAGTGGAAAAATGATCGTCCGTTATTTTAACCAAGCCATTTCATCGTATGATCCTGATATATATACAGACCTTTTAAGTCAACGTGGATTTCAGGCAATGCCTAAAATTGTATATGATGATGATAAAGTCAAAATAGAGTTGCAGTTAATTCCAAAATCGCCATTACATCGTGGAACTAATTCCCGTTCCATTGGCACTCATCCGATCGTTACCCAAATAGGTAATGATAGCGAGGATATAATTACTGCTTTGGAATCAAAAGCTACGCGCTATGGAGCATTAAATGCTCCGTACATTATTTGTCTAAATAAGCAGAGTATTTCTCTTGATATTATAGAAGTGCAGGAGGCGCTATACGGCTCATTGCAAATTTCTTGGCGTGATATTCCTGACAACCGGGATGAAAGATTAGAGCTTTCAGGAAATGGTTTTTTTGGTTCAAAAAATAATCCCAAGTTTACAAGAGTGTCAGGAGTATATATTACCAACGCCAATACGGCTAATTTAGCCACAACTGTAGATCACGCATTCCGACACAACCCATTTGCACAGTTTCCGACCTATATGGTAATTGACAAGCCGGTGCAAGACTTGTTGAGCATACCTCTTGATTACCCAATGCCATCTAAAATCTGATTCTATGACAGACGCCGAATTGATGGTTAGAGCATCCATTCAAGTTTTTCTGGCAAAAGCAGATTACCCCAAGCCAGAAGGTTTTGGTTCTTGCTGTGTAATCGTTTACCAAAACCGAAGGTTTTTTATTTCAGTTTCGCACGTTACTGATGCAGAAGGATACACCACTTTTTTAGAGACTAATCAACCATTTGATAAGAGGGGGCCAATCATTCAACCCATAGGAGGTATTTGTTACTTCGATCAGATAAAGGTAACGAAAGACATGTCTCTGGAGGACTTTGAATCGGTATTACAGCAAGGCAAAAGATTGGATATTGCGTTTGCTGAAATTAAACATAATATAGAGCTGCTGCAACCTGAAATGGATTTTAAAGCATTTAAGGTGGAAGCGTCAACAAAGTTGCCGTTGTTTATGGAGGATGCTGCTATGCCAACCAAAGACGAACGGTATGGTTTCTTTGGAAAAGTTAGGCATAGCTATAATGGAATACAACTTTCCATGATACCAACCTTGAAACATAGTTTAAAGTTCCATCGCACTAAAGGAGAATTTTATATGTTCTTGGCTCCCCAGATAATATCCGATAGCGAGGATTATGAAGGATGCAGTGGTGCGCCTATTTTAGATAGTCAATGCAGAATTGTGGCTCTTGCCTGCGCAGTACACACTGGTACCAGGATTATTTATGGGTTCCCGATTCAAAAGTGTAAGGAATTATTAGACTACGCACTGCAAACTGGTATGCTATAGTGTCGTATCTTAAATATTGAAAATCAGCATATTGTATTGTAGTATTTTGAGTGTATTTTTTATTTAAAGTTCGCACAACAGCTTTAAATCCGCTAAAAAGTGGTTCGAGTTTTGTACCACAGGGTTCACTAAGACAGTAAAGGCTTTCAGCGGTAAAATGCGGAAAGCCTTTTTTGTGCCTACCTAACAAATTACCTAACATCAGGCGTAATTGTTTTTCCCAACTTAACAGATATTGTAATGCTACAATTCGGTACAGATAATATCTCTTTAGAGCGGGTATTAGGAAGGAAATCACGGGGAGAACACTTAAATATTTTCGCCAGTTCAAATAGGAAGACTATCTTGGTGGTATTGCGGCGCATGCCCATGTTAACACGCCGCTGCCAACTAACTTGCAAGCGCAGCCGTTTAAATATGAGCACTCTATAGCTCCGTTAAAACATTGATAGTACCAGCAATCTGGATTTGATTTTTGTTTCCCTCCGCCCCTAACTTCCTTCATTTCGGAACGAGAGACTACAGAGAATTGTATTTTAGTCTTCATATTTGGTGGTTATATACCTAAGATAATGCAAGTGATTGAATCCTAACCGCAGCATGTATAACATACACATAGAAATCCCCCTACCTTATCATAAGGAATGGACCATTAATATTAGACAATATAGAATTGAAATATGCTCAAATGGGATGTATAAGTTTAGTCTTACGACGGGCACTTTACAATCAATCAACACTTGTCCTTCATGGAAAATTGATGGAAGCAATATCAAAAACTGTCCCACAATTCTAAAGCTTAACGATTAAAAAGGCAAATCGCCGCAACTTGATTTATTTATTCATCATTTTACTTTGAGTTTCTTTACAAACTGCAATCAAGGCTCGGCTGATACTTTTAACTTTGCGTAAAACTCCTAATATGAAATTCCTCAACAATTATCCTGTAGTATCGCGTGCTGAAATGAAGGACATTCTGGGTGGTGGTGTTTCAGTAGATGTAAGATCGATCTGCCAATTAAAGCTTTGTTCTAACTGGGACGAATGTGGCGAACGACTAAGTAGATGCGAATGTGTAGATGAAGTTTGCCAAACCGTTTTTTAAACTTCCTTTTCCGTGAACAGGCGTCATGCTGCTCTACAAAGGCATTGCAGTAATTACACGAGGCTACCATATTCTTTTCATCCAATAGGTTCTCGACACTTGTTTTGCCTCCGGATGATGTATTTTTTAGGCGCGGCCTAACACCCAAGCGTGCGGATCATGCACGGCTTATCTTATCAAAAAGGGAGGAGTTCTCTGCATACCCCCGATTATCCTGCTGTTCTTTCTTAATGACGGTTCGGATTTTCTCCGCTTTTTTTCGTTCTCTTTCTCAGCTTACAATTTCATTTGTCGTCGCTCTTTGCTATTTTTGCAAGTAAATACTTGCGTATCATGGAAGCACGAAGAGACGTATTTCAGGCTATTGCAGATCCGACGAGAAGAGCTATTATCGGTATGATTGCAAAGCAACCTGTCAATGTCAACACCATTGCGGAACAGTTTGATGTTAGTCGACAAGCCATATCACTACATTTAAAAATATTAACAGAGTGTGGTTTGCTGAATATGAAGCAACAAGGACGTGAACGTATTTGCGAAGCAAGATTGGAAAAGCTAAATGAAGTAAACGAATGGATAACACAGTACAAACAATTTTGGGAAACCAAATTTGACGCATTGAGTAAGTTTCTTAACAACATTAACAATAATAACGAATCAAAATAATAGCTAATAAAATACTGATTATCGAACGTAATTATACTAAGCATCATCAAGGAGCTCTCATTATTTTGCATAGAGGGACGTAGCCGACAACAGCAAAGTAGGCCGACGGTTATTCAAGGGTTTAGTTATTTAATTGTTTCTAATTGATTAATTAATGGTAAACCAAAATTCGAAAGACAAACGGAATATTTCCTTAATAGAAACCCGGAGAACAGTCTATCTTCACTACAAAAACGAATTTTTTAGTATTATCAAGCTCGCTTACGTTGCGTAGTAGAAACACTACCATCAAACAGTAGGTCAGGCTATCCGTTGCATCTTTTATATGCCAAAGTATTACAAAAGGATATCGCTGCTACGCTTTCTACTCCCGAGAATGATACATCAAAATGTCATTGCACTCATTTATCCATGCAAAAAAAGTCAAATTCGCCCGATGGTACACAAACGCACCTAATAGAAGGGCACGAGCCTAGGCGATCGCAATAAAAAAAATAGCACTGGGGAGCTAATATTTGTTTTCCTCCACCTTTTATGGTTTTCATCTCAGTACGTGATACCAGGGAGAATTGTTCCAAATTTTTCATTGGTTTTATTTTTAAGATTAAAGAATATTTATTGTACTGCACAATCTGTTCTATATTATAGAGGAAAAACTGCATTCAGTCGGTAATCTATCCTGAATGTAGCTTTCACTTCTGTATGTAATTCTACGTGGATTTCTCAAGTACTTTCATAACTAAATCTACCCTAAACTTCTATTTCTAAACACATTCACCGCTATCTTCGGGATGGTTTATGCAAATGCAGGCCAACGTTAATGGTTTTCATTTCATTACCAGATACTGCCGGAAACTTTTCCTGTACTTTCATATTTTTCGGGTTTGTACCTTACAAGATAAGGTATGCCGGTGCCCCTACATTGCAATATGTTTCGCATACACATACAAACCCGTCTGCGCTACACGGCATGTTTCTATCCGTCATGGGAGCGTGATGGTGATGATGTACATACTATAACCAGGTATGAAAACGTCTGATGAACCAAGTTTTTACCAGCTGAGTCAATATACAGTAAGACAGCAATATTCCGATTAGCCACGGAAAATACCCAATAGGTAATGGTTGCATTTTTAATGCTGCGGCAAAAGGAGAGAACGGAATAGCAATGCCTATCAGCATGATCAGCGTAGTCAGCGCTACTACGGGCATTGCCGCCCAACTTTGTACAAAGGGTATTTGGCGCGTGCGTATCATGTGTATGATAAGCGTTTGTGACAACAAGCCCTCAATAAACCAACCACTTTGAAAAAGTGTTTGATGCTCAGGTGAGTTCGCTTTAAAGATATAAAACATCACTGCAAACATTGCAAAATCAAAAATGGAACTTATGGGCCCTATGAACAACATGAATTTTGAAACATTTCTTGCATCCCACTTTTTGGGCTGTGTTAAGAAATCCTCATCCATTCTATCCCATGGAATAGATACCTGCGAAATATCGTACAGTAGGTTTTGTACCAGCAGGTGAATAGGTAACATAGGTAAAAAGGGTAGAAATATACTAGCCCCCAGCATACTAAACATATTGCCGAAATTGCTACTGGCTGTCATTTTTATGTATTTAATGATATTTCCGAATGTCCGACGTCCATAGATCACCCCCTTACGCAGTACCAACAGGTCCTTTTCTAGCAGGATGATATCGGCGCTCTCTTTAGTGATATCAACGGCAGTATCGACGCTGATACCTACATCAGCTTCCTTTAATGCTGCTGCATCATTTATACCATCCCCCATAAAGCCTACGGTATGGCCTTTGCTTCGCAACGCCTTTACCACCCTAACCTTCTGAAGCGGGCTTAACTTAGCAAATACAGACACACTATCAATTTGCTCCTGTAAATCCTTATCATCCATCTTTTCGAGATCGCTGCCATTGATAATATGTTGAACAGGAATACCTATATCGCTACATATTTTCTGCGTTACTGTTTCGTTATCTCCGGTAAGGACTTTTATACCGACACCTAATTTCTGCAAGGCTTCAATAGCAGGTTTTGAAGATGGTTTTGCGGGGTCAAGAAATCCGATAAAGCCTGTTAATGTCATATTTTTTTCGTCGCCTACAGAATATGTCAGTGGATGTGTACCATCAAATTCCCGGATAGCTACCAGTAATACCCTTAATCCCTCTTCATTCATTTTTTTAGATGTATGCAATACAACATCTCGCCAACTATCATCCATCGGCACAATTTTATCATTTTCAATGTGCAGACTCCTATCCTCACCGGGACTAAAGGCACTGCTACATAGTTCCAGCATCTCTTCTACAGCCCCCTTGCAAATAAGCAAGTGCTTTCCGTTTCGCATTTTCAGGATCACCGACATACGTCTGCGCTGAAAGTCAAAGGGAATTTCATCAACTTTTACAAAGTACTCTTCCACCTTCAAATAATCGTGAAGCTCAACATGTTCCAATACTGCTTTATCCAATAAGTTCTTAAGTCCCGTTTGGTGGAAGCTGTTGAGGTAAGCCCATTTTAGCACTTCATCATCTTCAATACCGAAAACATTCAGATGCTTTTCAAGCACGATCTTGTCAAGCGTTAATGTCCCTGTTTTGTCAGTACACAAAATATCCATAGCCCCGATATTTTGAATGGAATTAAGACGCTTTACGATCACCTTACGTTTGCTCATATTGACGGCACCTTTGGCCAGATTTGCCGTCACTATCATCGGAAGCATCTCAGGTGTTAATCCAACTGCTACTGCAATAGCAAACAGCAATGCCTCCGCCCAATTACCTTTTATCAGTCCATTTGCCAGGAAAATAACGGGCACCATCACTAACATAAAGCGGATAAGTAAAAAACTGATCTTATTAATCCCTTTATCAAAACTTGTTTCAGGACGTTCTCCTGTAATTGACTTACTGATACTGCCGAAATAGGTATAACTTCCTGTCGCTACAATTATAGCTGTAGCTGAACCGCTGACAACATTAGTTCCCATAAAGGCAAGGTTATTCAATTCAGTCGGTTGCTTTTTATCCGCGTCCCGTATAGCTAAGTTGCTTTTTTCCACAGGCAAGGCTTCACCGGTAAGCATACTTTCACTCACGAAAAGATCCTTGCTGCGTAGTATACGGCAATCTGCAGGCACCATATCTCCTGCTGACAAAAAAACTACATCTCCGGGAGCCAGTTCACTGATGGGCAACTCTATCTTTCGATCAAATTTCCGTAAAACGGTAGCGGTTGTTTTCACCATGCTTTTCAGCTTCTCTGCAGCCTTATTACTTCTATATTCCTGTATAAATCTTAGCAAAGCACTTACCACGACCATTATAGAAACTACCATCACGGTTTTAAAATCACGTTCCTTCTCTGGTGGCAGCCAAACATCTATAATAAATGATACAGCAGCAATACTAAGAAGTATGTATATAAATGGATTAAGAAATGCATGCAACAACTGCACATACCAGCGCAATGCCTTTTGATGTTGCACTTCATTATAGCCAAATTTTAACAAGCGTTCATCTGCTGTAACCTTTGTTATACCATCCTCACTGCTTTCGAGCATAGCATATACAAATTTCTCATCCTGTTTCGAAGCATTCTGTAGCTTTAATACAGTACCTACATGCATTCCACTCTCACTAATAGTAGAATGAAAAGAGGGCCTTAGTTTTTCTTGCCACTTCTTCATATCGTCCTTTTTTCTATTGAATAATAAATAGCACAATTCCTATAACCATCATTACCAGTAATACTTTTTTTACCCAAGGCAGTACTTTCAGCCGATTGCCTTTTCCGGCAGACCAACCAATTATCAATATTATAGCCTGGGCTGTCATGCTGAGGAGGAAAGCAGCGCAATCAGGTATTTCCAAAGCGGACAGAGAAAAGCCCGATACAAACACATAAACAGATGTAGCTAAAGCAATTTCTACAAAACCATTCAGCCCGAACGAGATGCCGATTTTCCCATTTCGCCATAATCTGAGTTCCTGATACATCCTGACTGCAGTAGCTGCCAGCAGTGAAAGCGCCATCCATTTGCCCACTTCGTGGGCTCTACTTAGCACAATTTTTGCCAGCCAGTTACCATACTTAAAAAAAACCATTTGCATGTTTAAGAGCATAAATAACAGGACAGGCAATTTCCCTGGCTTTATCGTGCCGGTAAGACGTCCGCTCATGGCAGAAAGCATGAGATTGTCCGACGCAATTCCGACAACAACAAGGATCGCCGGTATATAGCTGGCTGTAATCATTCACAGATCTGTTTGTGTTCCAGTAATTTCCCAGCTTACCTTTGTCACCTTATCTTCTATAGTTAACCGGCTGGCAACTTGTTCCATAAAGCTATCCCGTGGCGTACCCGATTTTATTTCAGCAGTGATGACCACGTCAGACAAGCCGATATTCTCATCACTTGACAGCGATTTAAGCAGTAACTTTTCGTCATTGCTGAGCATTTGCATCAGTAATACTCTAATGTGGTTTTCCACATCTGTTTTACATCTAATAGTGAAAAGATAATCTGTTTGTACAGCCATCAATTTGGTAAAGGTTGCCCGGCTTAGCCGCATATCTACCGGGCGTAGTATAATATGCGTGAGCATGACAGCAGCTGAAACAATCCCACCTTCCGAAATCATTCCTACTCCACACAATGCACCTACGGCAGCAGAACACCAGATTGTTGCCGCTGTATTAAGCCCCTGAACGTTTAGGCCATCCTTCATGATAACACCTGCACCCAGAAAACCAATACCACTCACCACATAGGAAGCTATTCTGCCAGTGGCATCTCCGCCGATTTTTATTGATAGCAGGACAAAAGCAGCCGACCCCATTGAAACCAGTGTGTTCGTTCTGAGCCCCGCACTTTTCTGCCGCCATTGACGTTCCACACCAATTGCAGCACCGAATGCCAGGGCAACAAGCAGCCTGGTAGAAAATTGTAAAACTTCCATTTTCCCGGATTAATTTGCTGAAACGGGAGCAAAATTCCGGATATAACGGCGTAAAAGCAGTTAGAAGTCCAACAGAAAAAAATTAGAATTTTATCAGAGCGCGTCTGGCAAGCGAAGGAAAACATAGATATGTGCCATTCTATAACGTGGCGTTGGTCAAGCCGCAAACAATGGTTACAAACAGGGTAAAGTAATATCAGTGTGACCTGTAGCAAGGAGAATATCGTCTTCCTTCATTTCATTATTCGGCTTTCAAAATAAACCCCATTCCTGAGCGGGTATGAATAAGTTTTCTGGTAAAGTCCCGGTCTATCTTTTTGCGGAGATAATTGATGTACACGTCAATAAAGTTTGTACCTGTATCAAAATGGGTTTCCCACACTTTATCAGCAATTTCTACACGTGATAACACCCTATCAGGATGCTGCATCATATATTCCAGCAACTTAAACTCCTTTGGTGTCAGTTTTATCTCTTTCCCCTCCCGTCTTACTATCTTTGTATTGAGGTTCATTTCCAGTTCATCATATCTTAAAACAAAAGCATAGCCGGCGGCTGATTTCTTCTTTCGTTTCAATAACGCCTGCACACGCGCAATAAGTTCCCGCATCTCAAATGGTTTTACCAAATAATCATCCGCTCCTGCATCGAAACCTTCTACCTTATCATCGGTAGTACCAAGGGCCGTAAGCATGATAATCGGCATATCCGGCATTGTTTGCCTGATCAGCTTACAAAGGTCTATACCATCTATTTTAGGCAATATTATATCGGTTATAATAAGATCAAAATCACCCTGCAACGATAACTTCTTCCCGGAAAGACCATCGTAGGCCACAGTTACGGCGAAATCCTGTTTATCCAATCCTCTTTTGATCAGACCGGCCACTCTTTGATCGTCCTCTATTATTAATATTTTCATTAATACAAATTTACACTTTAGATGACGATTTGCGATATAAGTACCAATAAAAATGGGCAGAATGCATATCATTCCACCATTCTCAAGCCAAGCTGCCATAGCGATTTTCTGAACGCCTAAAACTGGCGCGGTTTCTTTTTTTGCCCCGCATGCACAGCGATTTCTTCTATATGTTTTTGCCGGGTTTGCTGAAAAACTGATGTGCGATTTCTTCATCTATCTTCATCTTCGTACTATCTATCCATCCAAAACACAGGGCTACATCAACGGCATCGCTCCAGGATACAGAGGGTTTGCCTGATGCTTTAGTATAGGAGACAAGCCATACAGCTTGTTTCGAAAGATGGTTCTTTTCTAACCATTTTCGCCACGCTGCAAGGCTTGTCGGATAAAAAACTTCAGTTCCCTGCATATTACTTTACAACTGTTGCTTCAAGTTCTATGGTTAAAGTGGCAAATAACTCTTTAACACCAAGCAAGGTAGTGGCTTGCTGGATGTTGTATTTTTGGATAAAAGGCACATAAATGTCCATACAGGTTGTAAAAAAATCTTGTGTTGATGTTGTATAAACATTCAGCCTTACGATATTCTTACATTCGTAACCGGATTCTTTTATCAGCTCTTCGAGGTTCTGGATGGTTTGAATAAGCTGTGAGCGCATATCTGCACTGCTAGGAATACCATTGGCATCTATAGCCACCTGCCCGGAACAGTAGAGTGTTCCTGCTACGTTTTTCACTTCAACGGCTTGTGCCGAATTTGTGTTTCTACCCCATTCCCAAGGGTTAAAAATTTGCTTTTCCATTTTATTGACTATGTTTTTATTATTGATAGTGCAAAGCTAAAATGGGGTCGCGACAGCCTTATGTCAGGGGTATAAAAAATTAGTAGTACTTGTCAAAATACGCTTGTAAAGTCATTTTATGAGGCTCAAATTTCTCTGCAAGCACTTGCATCTTTTTAATTCTGTCCAGGCGAAAATACCTAAATGTCTTCCGTAATCGACACCAGGCAATGAGGAGCCAGTTTTCATTTGTGCTTATTAAAGCGAATGGTTCAATAATTCTACTTGTAATTTCATGCTGTTCGTTCGTGTATTGAATATCTATCAGGAAATAATTAGTCAGGGCACGTTGTAATTCTGAGATATTATTGCTATTCCGCTCTCTATTTTTATTTTGTTCAAAACGAGTACGATCAGCAAGTAAGTTAGCCTTGTCTTTCTCTGATTGCCTTAATACGGCCTTTATTTTGTCAATTGCTTCTGTATAATCTTTTATGAAAGACGCATCCTTGTTTTTCAGTACCAATTGCTCAGCAAGAATTAGTGCATTGGCCTGACTTTCAGAAAACATTACAGGCGGAATTTTATAACCTTCCATTAGTGTGTATCCTTTTCCTTCCTCCGTAAGAATTGGTACACCAGCTTGTTCCAAGGCTTTGATATCCCTGTAAATGGTACGTACACTCACTTCGAATCTCTCAGCAAGCCCTGGAGCTGTTAAAAGCCTTTTTGTCTGCAACTGGGTCAAAATTGCAGTCAATCTCGAAAGTCGTTTGGTGTCGTTTTCGTTCATGTTATGATCCCCGGTTGTAGTTAAGGCAAATTTCGAAGTTTTAGTATTAACCTTGCCGGCATCGTTGATTGTTTCTTGCGAAACAGGCTTTCCCGAACCATAATTAATCACCTTAAATGGATGCTTATTCACATTCAGTAAAACAATCAGGCGCCTACCTTCATTAATACTTTTACTTACCAAACGTGTGATATCAAAAGTAATATGTTCTTTCTTATTTGATTGTAATAATTGCCGTGTAGCGCTATTCTTTGAAAAACTAGCCCTGCCAGCGTAACGGGTGAGAAAGAAATATTTACTGTCCGGCAGCAGTTCGTATAATGCCAATGAGACGTCCATATCCCTATTGTTGATTGTCGCTACCAGGTCGCTGAGGTATTTCTACCTTACCTACATTCGACCATATTTTATTTTTGGTCGAATATTATTTATCTTTGCATTTATTAAAGATAGACGTGTCAAATAAACGAACTCAGATACTATTAACTGCGCAGAAGCTTTTCCAGGAAAAGGGGCTCGGCATGGCGACGATGGAAGATGTAGCCAGGGCGGCTGGCATGGGAAAGAGCTCTTTATATTATTACTTTAAAAGCAAAGAAGAAATATTTAACGCCGTATTGGAAACGGAAATCAATGAGATTTTGCTAGAGACCATGAAGCGGATCAGTAGCCAGACTCACCTACTTGGAAAGCTGGTAGCGTTTGCTACCGTTAAATTTGAGATGGCAAGAAAGCGTAAATCTCTATATAGTGCCATGGAGGCAGGTATGGATGCTGAAGCCTTATCCAGGTATAACGAGCTGAAGAAAAAAGTGCATTTGAAATACCTGGAAAGAGAAAAAATCATATTACAACAGTTGCTTATACACGGAAGTGATACTCGTGAAATCAGCGCATTAGGTGTCAAGGAATTGGAGCAAGCGATATTTATCTTCCTGTCTGCGCTCCGGGGAATGAACCGCGAAGTAAATCTGTATGGCACGATTGAGCAGGCAGATGAGCTGATGCCGGCGTTTTGCCAACTTTTCTATCAGGGACTACAGTAAAAAAATTTGCACAAAATTCGACCAAAAATAAAATTTGGTCCAAATAAATGAACTTTCAAAATACATTCAGGGTTTTTAAGTCCCGTAACTATAGCCTATTCTTCTACGGTCAATTGATATCCCGGATAGGGATGTGGATGCAGCGTACGGCGGTGATATGGGTTGTTTATTCGCTAACTCACTCCGTTTTCCTGGTAGGCCTGACGACCTTTGCAGAGCAATTTCCTTCTTTCTTATTATCACCAGCAGGAGGCATCGCCGCCGACCGTTACGATCGTTACAAGGTACTGATGGCTACACAGATCGTCTCGGCTCTACAGGCCGTTGCACTGACTTTGGTATACTACTATAGTGCGGATCCGGTATGGGGTATGTTAGGCTTGAGCGTACTCCTGGGCCTGGCCAATGCTTATGATGTACCGTCAAGACAAGCCATGGTAAACGATATTGTACCTACTACAGCAGATCTGGCAAGTGCTATCGCCATGAACTCATCTCTTAATAATCTGTCGAGGCTGGTAGGGCCTGCTTTGGCAGGTATAATACTAGCCAAATATGGAGCAACAGTCTGCTTTATCTCGAATGCAGTCAGTTTTGTGGGGGTCATCATTTGCCTGACGATGATGGATTTTCCTAACAAACAGTTTATTAAGCGGGGTAAAAACGCCTGGACAGATTTCAGAGAAGGGTTAGCATATACAAGATCGCAAAAAGAGATCAGCCGGATCTTGTTGTTATTAAGTGTGATATGTCTGTTTGTAGCCACCTATAACACGTTGCAAACCTATTATGCACGTGATGTATTCAACGGAGATGCCTCTACTTATGGCTTTATCAACGCGGCTACAGGAATAGGAGCACTTACGAGCACGCTCTTTCTGGCTTCGCAAAAAAGCAGTCGTCGGCTGAAAAGTATACTTTTTGTCAATCTAATCGTTTTAGGGGTAGGTTTAATACTAATGTCTTATATGAGTATACTGCCCTTATACCTGGTGTTATGTTTTGTCTGTGGATTTGGCACCATGTCGGTATTACCCATCTGTAATACGGTAATCCAAACGGTATCTTCTGAATCGATGCGAGGGCGGGTTGTTGGTTTTTTTGCAATGGCTGCTTTCGGCACATTGCCATTAGGCAGTCTGATAGTAGGTTGGCTGGCTAAAATTGTGCATCCTCAGCTGTGTACCTTCTTTCAGGGTGTCGTGTGTCTGTTGATCACCGTAATATTTACCGCTTCTTAAAAACCGAATATAAATCGCCAGTAGCGGCAACCCGGAGCAATTGTTCTGCTACGGCTTGAGCTTCAAGACAATTTTTTTGACTAGGCGGGTAAAATGGCAGAGGTTGGCCTAGCTAGTTTGCGCAGACAGACTGAGGTAACGTTGGCCTATAAAACAAACCCGGCAAGCAAACTGATATAATTTATATTAAATCGACTTCTAATTAGATAATTTCCAGGAATTATTTCATTAGTTTGTTATAATTTTAAAAATTATATGCGGTAAATTGTATTTGGTTAACGGAACAAATCATTTCACCACAACTTTTTATGCCATTGTTTGGGATTCCTGATGAATCATAAAAAATCATTGTCAACCATCGAAGCATACGGGAATTGGAGCTGATTCACTTATTTCAGCAGGGCGACCGCAAAGCATTGCATCAGGTATATGCTTTATACCAAAGGCCACTCTGTTTTTTCACAGAGCAGTTGATTACGGATACCATGGCCGCAGAAGACATCGTTTCCGAATGTTTTATTAATGCATTTCAGAGAAAAGAGGATTTTCCTTCACTGGGCCAACTAAAGTCTTTCCTGTTTACTGCTGCAAAAAACGCTGCGCTTAATTACCTGAAGGCGCAGAAGCGGCATGATGCCATCCATCATACCATAGAGAAAGCAGGAGAGCGGTTTTCTATAGATGTGGAGAATGCTTATATCAAAACCGAAGTGATGCAACTCATCTTCCGCGAAATAGAGCAGTTACCGCCGCAATGCCAACAGGTAGTACGTCTGTCTGTCCTGGAAGGCAAGAGCGCGCCTGAAATAGCTGAAGAGTTAAAAATGGCGTATCAAACCGTGCTTAATCAAAAAGCGAAGGGAGTGGCATTATTACGCACTGCCATCCTCCGAAACAAGTTACTATCCTTACCTATGCTGCTTTCTGCCTTAAAGATCCTTGACCGGCAAAAATTTTTTTAAGAATTTATAAATAGACCGGTATAAATAGACGGGTTAGTTGTTTTAGTAGTATAGCATGACGGATAACAATCACCACATTGCCGTATTAATCGGCAAATTCCTGGATAACAGCTTAAGTGCCGAACAGCTTGGCACTTTGGAAGAATGGATCAATGCGTCTGATAATAATCGGGATCTTTTTACAGAATTGACTGATCAGCAGCAACTGACCAACCATTTGCAGCGATTTTATGCCTACGACTCAGTAAGGATAACACACAAGATCGGTGAGGCCATTCCTCAATTCCTGGAGTCTCCTGTTATACCGATACGTACTACGCTCTTCAAGAAGAAATGGGGCTGGGCTGCTGCTATATTATTACTGCTAGCAGGCAACGCTTACTATTGGTCTACTCATCAGGCCAACACGCCAGCCCAATCAGTTGCCAGCCATATCGATATCCAGCCTGGCACACAGGGTGCCATCCTTACGCTCGCTGATGGAAAACAGGTTGTGCTTGATAGTATGAACAGTGGTGTGGTAGCCAATCAGAAAGGCGCTTCCATAGTATTGTCCAAAGGCGAGTTAATTTATGATCCTACCACTAACAACAACGCCGATCTTGAGTATAATACAATGACCACCCCCAAAGGACGACAATTCCAGGTAACGTTACCCGACGGTACAAGAGCATGGCTGAATGCAGCCAGCTCAATAAGATATCCTACCGCCTTCACCACAAATGAAAGAAGAGTCGAAGTAACGGGAGAAGTATATTTTGAAGTAGTAAAGAACGCGAATAAACCATTTTTTGTAAGCATAGGAGATAACGCTGTTATAGAAGTGATCGGCACTTCATTTAATATAAATGCTTACGACAACGAACAATTTATCCGCACTACATTGATAGATGGGAGTGTAAAGGTCGCCATTGCTTCGGCAACCAATGACAATAGTCTTGTACTGAAACCAGGACAACAGGCCAGGATCACTGATAAGAAAGTAAATCTGGCAGACAAGCAGGATATTGACAAAATAATGGCGTGGAAAAATGGCTTCTTCAATTTTGATGGAGCTGATCTGGAAGAAGTAATGCGACAACTAGAGCGATGGTATAATATAGAGGTAGTATATGAAAATGGTATACCACATACCCGGTTTATTGGAGAAATGAGTAGACAGATAGCCTTAACGGATCTGTTAGAAATCTTAAAAAGAACGGAAGTCGACTTTAGAGTTGAAGGTCGGAAATTAATTGTACTGAATAAATAACAACACTTAAGGATGAAAAATTTCAGCTGGTAAAACCGGCCAGGGAACGTATTGCCTGAAAATAACCAGAGAAAAAACCGTCACGGATTGCGGCCGCGACGGTAAACGACTCGGCTATTCAAATGGTCTATTGCTATTCGCATTTATTAACAACCAAATCTCATGCAAGTTATGCAAAAAAATCGCTATTGGCCACCGGACTACACGGGGAAACGGAGTGGCCCAACCAAAATCTTTCTCGCTATGCGTCTGACTGTCCTTCTATTAACAACTGCCATGCTGCAGGTATCAGCTGCAGGGCATGCACAAACCGTTACCATATCGGGTAAAACTATACCTATTAAGCAAGTATTTTCCACCATCAAACAACAAACAGGTTATGTAGTTTTTAGTAATACCAATACCATCAACGAGTCTGCAACGGTATCGCTTTCAGCCAGGGACATGCCATTGGAAGACTTACTGGATACCATGTTGAAAGATCTTCCTGTCAGCTATTTGATCAAAGATAAAACTATTGTATTGTCAAGAAAGACGATGGCAGCACCAGCTGTGGCACCACCCACTACCATCTCTGGTACTGTTCGCGCCACCAGTGGAGAACTACTTCCAGGGGTCTCTGTACGCATTAAAAATACCGTTACCGGAACGATAACATCCGGTGATGGGGCATTTTATTTTACGCACCTTCCGGAAAATGCCATTCTCCAGATCACTATGTTAGGTTTTGAGACACTGGAAGTCGGCATTCGCAAATCAGCCAACGGCTATACTGCTTATACTGTCAATAAGGCACAGACAGGCTCTCTTCTTGTAACAGACGGGAATAACCTGGTATTGAACATCACTTTGAACAGGAAGGATTATGAGATGAACAATGTGGTGGTGACCGGTTACATGAATGTAAACAAAGACAAGTATGTAGGTGCTGTATATTCGGTGAGGGCTGACTCTATCAAGATAGCCGGCGAAACTACTATTGACCAGATGTTACAAGGCGTGGTACCTGGCATGTCGGTGATAGTACAATCAGGGCAGGTGGGCGCTAATACCAAGATCCGCATCCGAGGCACTTCTACCCTGCTGGGTAACCAGGAACCACTATGGGTCGTAGATGGCGTGATACAACGTGACCCGCTCCCTATCCCTAGTGGCAGTGGCTCATTAGCCGGAGATCTTAAGGAATTACGTCTCCTGGCATCCAACGCTATTTCCTGGTTAAACCCTAATGACATTGAAACGATCACAGTACTGAAAGACGCATCAGCAACAGCGATCTACGGTTCTCAGGCCGCTAATGGCGTCATCGTACTGACTACCAAGAAAGCCCGTCCGGGCACTTTATCCGTATCCTATAACAATAGCCTTTCAATCGGCCAGCGTCCCAAATACAGCATGTACGACCTGATGAATTCGCAGGAGCTCATGCAGTTCTCAAAAGATATCTATGACGGGCGTGATAGCTATACCAATACCTTACTACCTATCGGATATGCTGCACTGATCCAGCAATTGCAGAATAAACAGATTGACTATGCTACCTATGTACAAAAATACCGGCAGCTGGAACAGCAGAACACCGACTGGTTCGCATTATTATTCCGCAATTCTTTTAACCAGAACCATAGTATCAGTATTTCAGGAGGCACGGAGAAGATCACTAACCGCACTTCACTGAATATGCAGCAACAGAGGGGTGAAGCTGAAGGCAATGACCTGAGTACGTTCTCCGCCTCTTCGAATACCACCCTCCATTTCGGTAAACGGTTGACAGTCAATTTCCTATTGGTAGGAACCATCCGCGAAACAGATGGGTTTGCATATGGTGTAAGCCCATTTGACTATGCCTATAAGACCTCCAGGACTATTCCTATGAGTAATGCGGACGGCACCTTTTTCTTTCATGAAAAACTGGGAGAAGGCAGCACGATATATCCCAACAAGTCCTCTTACCTGTACAATATCCAGAATGAGATAAACAATACCGGCAGTAAAAACACGTCTGCCACCTTGGGAGCTACGCTCGACGTACGTTACGAATTAGCCAAAGGGTTAGAGTACCAAGGATTATTAGCTTATACGACCGCTTCTTCCAATGTAAAATCCTATGCTACGGAGCTCTCCTATTATATCACTCAGACAAGGGGATATGAGTTTGGTACCGTGTTAGCTAATTCACCGGAAGAATTGAGCAGCCGTTTGCCTTTTGGAGGATTGGCACAAATAGAAAGTGCTTCCAATAAAGGTTATACTGTGAGAAACAGCCTGGTCTATAACCGCTACCTTGGCACCCGGCATAACATTACTTTACAAGGAGGGTTGGAGGCCAGATCGAACCTATTAGAAGGCAGCACTAACACCCGTTATGGTTACCTGCGTTATCGTGGCGAGAGCTTCGCTCCGGTGCCATTAAAGCCGCTATTAACGGTACGGGGCGATGCACCGGATCTACATGAAGCCATGCGTATAAACTCCCGCATTGTCAATCAACAAAGTAATTATCTGAGTGAGTATTTCACGGCTGTGTATAGCTATGACTCCCGATATATCTTCAACTTCAATGCCCGTCTGGATGCCTCTAACCGTTTCGGTCAGGATAAGAACAAACGTTTCCAGCCTACCTGGTCAGTAGGTGGGCGCTGGCGCGTCGCGAATGAAAAATTCCTACGCACCAGTAAGTGGCTGAATGCATTTGACCTTTCCGCCACTTATGGTTACCAGGGTAATGCCGTAGAAGCTGTATCTCCTTACCTGATCGCTACTGACGGAGGTCTGAGCAATATTTTCAAACAATACACACTTAACATCAAGTCTTTACCATACCCCGAACTTGGCTGGGAGAAGACAAAATCCTGGAACCTGGGTATGGACCTCTCTTTGTGGAATGGCCGTATCAATGCCACTGCCAATTATTTCAGAAAAGTAAGTGATGTGTTGGCCTCCAGGCAAGTGCCTGTTGAAAACGGTATGAATGCAGCTACCGTATTTGGTTCACGTATGGAGAACATAGGATACGACCTGATCGTCAGTGTGATCCCTATCCGCACCAAAAATTTCACCTGGCAATTTTCAGTTAATACAGGCAGGGCTGTCAACCGTCTGACTCAGAATCAGCGGGTGAATACAAGAGAAGACTTCCTGTCTGGCAATGCGATCGTCAATGGAGAAGCCTACTCAACGTTCTACTCTTATTCGTATGCGGGACTGAATCACAACACGGGCATCCCCATGTTTAACTATATGAACATTAAGCCAACGGGCAATGACCTGGACTTTCTGGTTAAATCAGGGAAGCTGGAACCTGACTTCTCGGGTGGTTTCAACTCGAGCATACGGTATAAAAACATCACACTGTATGCACAGTTCGCCATGGCATTTGGGGCAACAAAACGCCTGCCTGTTTATTATAACATGAGTGGCGCCCCTACGCCGGAACAGAATGTGCCACGTATTCTGAAGGATCGATGGAAAAATCCCGGCGACGAGCAGTATACCAATATACCGGCAATTCCTCCCGGTAATCCCCGTTATTTCGAGATCGAACTACCGATTTTGAACCCAACGATGGTCTCTCCTTATTCACTGTTCAATACATCAGACTATATGACGGCCAGTGCGGATTTTGTTCGTTGCCGTTCTATTTCTCTGAACTATGAATTTAATCCGTCTCTATTAAAAAGGGTTCACATAAAAAGGCTGAGTGCTGCATTTAGCCTCACCAATCCGTTCCTGATCACCTTTGATAAAAAGTGGAGAGGATATGATCCGGAAACAGCCGGGTGGCCTGCCCGTAGAATGACGTCCTTATCTTTTAACGTGACTCTTTAATATTGAAGCGCATGAAACTTACATCTTTGTTAGTCAGTGCTTTGGCTGGCATGCTGACATTAAGCAGTTGTTCCAAATTCCTGGAGGAAAAATCCCAGAGTGAGGTGATCCCTAAAACAGCTTCAGATTTCAGGGAGTTATTAATCGGATCAGGTTACATGAGTAATGAGGAGCCTATGCGGTTTGTCTATTTCATGGATGATGATGTAGACCTTTTTATTGAATATGCTAATGGGCAGGAATCTCCAGTGGGAAAATATGATGCAAAATATAACTACCTGTATTATACCTGGCAGCCAACAATGGCTGACCGAAATGGTGTTGGAGATCTGATCAGTGAAGACCCGGGGTCTACTGCCTACGCCAAGTACTATAAATGGATAATGGGGTGTAATGCAGTGTTGGACAACATTGATAAAGCCATCGGTACCCAGTGGGAAAAGGACCGGGTAAAAGGAGAGGCGTTAGCAGTAAGAGCCTTCTATTATTTCCGGCTAGCTAATCTATATGGTGAACCATACAACCAGCGTCCTCAATCGCTATGTGTACCGCTGAAGCTTAATTCCGGTATTACTGAGGCACCGATGCAACAGCAGACCGTAAAAGAGGTATATGACCAGGTGGTCAAGGACCTGAATGAAGCCGTACGCCTGATGGACCCCATACAAGTGGCTCGCAGGGACTTTCACATTAACCAGCCCGCTATCCATATCCTGTTGTCCAGGGTATACCTCTACATGGAGAAATATGCGGAAGCAGTATCGGAAGCCAATAAGGCATTCGAGCAGGGTAGTGTTATCGTTGATCTAACTGGTCTTGATCATCATAGCTGGCTTACTTACAATAACCCGGAAGTGGAGTGGGTATTTGGTGGTAATACACAACCTAATCAGTCCACTTATATTCCATCTGCCGCCTTCCGTGCTTCTTTTGATCCAAATGATGTGAGAATAACAAAAGGTATCCAGGTACAAACGCAAACCTTTGTACCATTGGTAACAAAATTACCCACCGGCGGAGACCTTGGCCAAACCATACGTGCACCGGAAGCCTTACTTAACCGGGCAGAAGCGAATGTACAGTTAGGCAAATTGCCCGAGGCACTCCGGGACCTGAATAATCTCCGTCGTTCACGTATTGTCGGTTACAACGATGTTTCCATAGCTGACAAAGCAGCATTGTTACTCGCAGTAAGAGAAGAACGAAGGAAAGAATTCTGTTTTGAAAACTTCCGTTGGTTTGACCTGCGCCGTTATGGTATGCCTGCGATCACACATCGTTATCAACATGAACTGGGAGCACCCATACTTCAATACAAACTGGGAGAGAAGGACCCTATATATACCCTCCCCTTCCCCAGCAGTTTACTACAAAGAAACCCAGCATTAAAACAAAATCCTTCCGGCCTGATGCCTGACAGGATAGGACAATAATCATCAACAGTAATATCATCATTATATGAAGCATATACTTATTGTCGGTTGTATCTGTGGTATTATGCTCTTCGCCTGTAAAAAGGATGAGAAGATCGGGCGTCCTGTGCCTATTGAACAGGATTATAAATTACCACAGGGTAGCGCTTCGAAAGAAGCGAATGATAAGATCCAGGAGTTTTATAACACCTACGGCTCTTATTTTCTGTATGTATATAAACAAAAGGATTTCGTGTGGGTGCCATCTACAGGCGGTTCTAACTCAAAAATAGATACCGCCGTTATGGGAAATCCTGTCTATGTTATGGACATGCTGAATTTCCTGAATGATGTATGGCTGAAATTCCTGCCAGAATCATTTAAGAAAGCTCAAGGTATACCTTACCGGGTGATATTGGCAGATACTATAAAACAATACCGGCCGGGATATCCACCAGGCAGGGAATACCTCTATTTTGACTATAAGATCATTGATAAGGCTATTGCCTTCTCCGGTATGAATCAGTCACTGCGTACGATGACAGCGGCAGATAAACTGAATAAGAAAAACATATTGACTGGAGTGATCTGGGGGTATTATGTTCAGAATAAGATCATAGAAATACCTGCCAGTTTTTACAAGGTCAGTAGCTATACGACGGCTCCGGCTTATCCGGTTAATGCGTTAAATCCTGCTAACGTCGAGGCATACCGGCAAAGAGGTTTTTTACCCGCCAGTTATTTACCCAATGGGACGCCTTCTGAATGGTATTATGGCCCCTACTACTGGAATACAGCTCAGTCAAGTGATCTTAGTGCTTATATCTTAAACATCACCACCTGTACAGATGCGCAGTTGATACCTTATCTGAAATACCCACTGATCAAAGAGAAGTATGACCTTTTGGTTGACTTTTTCAAGGTAAAGTATGGCATAGACGTTCGTGCTATCGCCAATGCGACCTATTGATCCTAACAACCCTTTTTGGCCCGGGGGTATAGGCCTCCGGTGCTGAGAAGCGGTGAAACGCTCATTTCCCGGCACCTTAATCCTGACATCATTCGTATAGGCGAGGCCTATACCAGCTATTTTATTTATTAAACAATCTGTAATGAATGGAAAACACCATTGTAAAAGTTGAAAACTTATCTCACCGTTATGCCTCTCAGTGGGCGGTCAGAGATATAAATTTTGAGATCGACAGTCAGGGCGTTGTAGGGCTCCTGGGATCCAACGGAGCAGGCAAGTCTACTACTATGAACATTATCTGCGGGGTACTAAGACAAACCAAAGGAGAAGTGTTTATCAATGGGGTCAATCTAAAAGACGATCCGGTAGCAGCCAAGCGTAATATCGGGTTTATGCCGCAAAAGTTACCATTATATCTGGATTTGACGGTAGAAGAATACCTTACCTACTGTGCAGACCTCCGCATGGTAGAAAAAACGCTGATAAAGAAATTCGTGCAGGACGTAATGGAACGTTGTGGTGTGGCTCATTTCAGAGAGCGTTTACTTCGTAACTTATCTGGTGGATACCAGCAACGCGTAGGCATTGCCCAGGCCATTGTACATAATCCAAGATTTGTGGTACTGGATGAGCCGACCAATGGATTAGACCCCAATCAGATCGTAGAGGTGCGTAACCTGATCAAACAGATCGCGACCGACCGGGCGGTAT
Organism: Chitinophaga pendula; assembly: GCF_020386615.1. Classification (NCBI taxonomy): domain Bacteria; kingdom Pseudomonadati; phylum Bacteroidota; class Chitinophagia; order Chitinophagales; family Chitinophagaceae; genus Chitinophaga; species Chitinophaga pendula. The sequence continues at coordinate 7,369,695 of NZ_CP077769.1, read as the reverse complement.
TGCTATCTACACATATCCTATCTGAGGTACAAGCCACCTGCCGGGAGATCAAAATGATCGAAGAAGGACAGATGGTGTTTTCCGGTACACTGGAAATGTTTAATAATTATATAGAACCTAATACCCTGATTGTAACCCTCGACTCTCCTCCGCCACATGATGTATTGCTTAACCTGGACGGTATCAGGTCTATAGAACAGCTCACGCCATATCGCTTCCGTTTAGGTTATGACGGTGAAAAGAAAACGGCACAGCTTCTTGCAGCTACGAGTGTCGGCAATCAATGGGACCTGATGGAACTGGTTATTGAAAAAAGCTCCCTGGATGCCGTATTCGCCAGGTTATCTAAAAAAAACAATAAGTAAATCTGATAATAAGACATTAAATGAGACGAATATATAAGATCGCCAAGGCAGAACTATTCACCTTGTTTTATTCGCCGATAGCCTGGATGATACTGGTGGTATTTGCTTTCCAGACAGGAATGGTGTTTACAGGACTGCTGCATGAAGTATTACGTGCACAAAATATTGGTTTTGGGAATGCTTTCATCACTGCAAATTTGTTTTCCGGCAACCTCGGCTTGTTCAAAGCGGTACAGAACTATCTGTATCTATACATGCCATTGTTGACGATGGGACTGATGAGCCGCGAATTAAGCAGTGGCTCTATCAAATTGTTGTACTCTTCTCCCGTCACCTCAGGCCAGATCATCAGGGGTAAGTTTCTCGCTATGATGATCTATAGCTTTTTGCTACTGACCATTATTCTGATCTATATAGTGATCGGGATGATCTACATAGATCATTTTGATCTACCGTCAGTATTATCGGGGTTATTGGCTATCTACCTTCTGATGTGTGCTTATTCAGCAATCGGCTTGTTTATGTCTTCGCTGACATCTTACCAGGTGGTAGCAGCGCTCGGTACATTAGTACTACTTGCTGCACTTAGCTATATGAATAAAGTATGGCAAGACATCAGCTTTGTTCGTGATATTACCTACTGGCTGTCTATTTCCGGGCGCTGTAATGAAATGATCAGTGGCCTGATCTGCAGTGAAGACGTATTGTACTTTATTATTGTTGTAGGGATGTTCCTTACACTAAGCATCCAGAAACTTCAGGCAGGTCGTACCCATCAGTCTTTCGGAGCTGTGTGGGGTAAATACAGTTTCGTCGTACTGGCGGCTATGATGTTAGGCTATGCTACCTCCCGGCCAATATTAATGGCATATTATGATACTACAGCCACCAAACGCAACACACTTACGCCCAACAGCCAGGCCATAATGGCTAAACTAACGGGTGACTTAACGATTACCACTTATGTTAACCTGCTGGATAGAGAATATTACAATGGTATCCCCAGCCAGGTGAATGAAGATAAGGAACGATTGAAACAATACATCCGCTTCAAACCTGAAACGAAGATCAGGTATGTATACTATTACGATGAGCCCAGCAACAACCCGAGATTGAATTTTGTTTACAAGGGCAAATCCCTTGCGGAAATGGCACAAAAGGAATCGGAGCTTCGGGATCTTGATTTTGATCTGTTTCTTTCCCCACAGGAGATCAAAAAACAGGTCAATCTTAAAGATGAAGGCAACACATTCGTTCGCCTGGTAGAAAGGGGAAACGGACAAAAAGCCTGGTTGAGGATCTATGATGACATGGAAAAATTCCCAGGAGAAACTGAGGTATCTGCCATGTTCAAACGTATGGTTATGAAATTACCCAGGATCGGCTTTCTGGATGGGCAAGGCGAAAGGAAGATCGAAGGCGAGCGCATCAAGGACTATACGCTTTTCTCTTCTGTAAAAACCTTCCGATATGCGCTTACCAATCAGGGTTGTGATGTAGAATCGCTGGACTTATCCGGAGACAAACAGATCCCCAAGGGTGTAGATATTATTGTAATTGCCGACATGAAAGAAGCGATGGATACCATCGTCAGGAGAAAGATAGACGCCTATATCGCTGCGGGGGGTAATCTTTTCATCACACTGAAGCCAGGGTCTCCGGTGATGGAATCCTTTATCTCTCAATTTGGCTTAAAGACGATTCCGGGGCAACTGGTACAACCTAAGCAGGATGTACCGGCAAACGTGGTGATGTGTATTCCCACACCTGCTGCCAAAAACATTGCCGAGATCTATGAAGGTATGATACGACGTCATCAGTATGTTGGTA
>NZ_CP077769.1:5557500-5562500 GCF_020386615.1 Chitinophaga pendula | reverse complement strand
AGCTTCGCTAGGAGTTGTGGAGTCATCGTTGAAATACCAACCTTCTGTTACTTAGAGTCTAATCCGGCAACGGAGACATTGTTTGGTGGGTAGTTTGACTGGGGTGGTCGCCTCCTAAAAAGTAACGGAGGCTCGCAAAGGTACCCTCAGTACGGTTGGTAATCGTACGCAGAGCGCATTAGTAAAAGGGTGCTTGACTGTGAGGCAAACAAGCCGAGCAGGAGCGAAAGCTGGCTAAAGTGATCCGGTGGTTCTGTATGGAAGGGCCATCGCTCAAAGGATAAAAGGTACTCCGGGGATAACAGGCTGATCTCCCCCAAGAGCTCATATCGACGGGGAGGTTTGGCACCTCGATGTCGGTTCGTCACATCCTGGGGCTGGAGAAGGTCCCAAGGGTTCGGCTGTTCGCCGATTAAAGTGGCACGTGAACTGGGTTCAGAACGTCGCAAGACAGTTCGGTCCCTATCTGTTGTGATCGTTAGTAAATTGCGAGGACATGACCTTAGTACGAGAGGACCGGGTCGTACGTACCGCTGGTGTATCAGTTGTGCCGCCAGGTGCAGTGCTGAGTAGCTATGTACGGACAGGATAAACGCTGAAAGCATCTAAGCGTGAAACCTACCTCAAGATGAGTTTACTTTTAAGGGCCGTCGCAGACTACGACGTTGATAGGCTATAGGTGTAAAGGTGGTAACATCAAAGCCAAGTAGTACTAATTGCCCGTAAGCTTTAATTTTATTTTATCTGAAAGTATACAACTTCCCAATATGTACCTTATTGCGCTGTGAGTCACGATGTCTGCAAAGCATCCAGTACTCCATACAAAACAGCAAAGATCTTATGGTGGTTTTGCCGAGGGTGTTCACCTCTTCCCATTCCGAACAGAGAAGTTAAGCCCCTCATGGCCGATGGTACTGCACCAAAATGCGGGAGAGTAGGTAGCCGCCGTAATTATTAAAAAGTCAAGTCCCGGCAGACTGTCGGGACTTCTTTTTCTCCTCTAAGCAAGGCTCATCCAAAATAAATACGGATAAAGATTTGTTTTTAATACTGCAAGAATCGTATCTTTGCAGTCCGCCTGAAAAAAAGCGGCTAGCTCTTTATACTGCTTACTCACCACTGTTTATAAACAGTCTTAATTTATAGAAGATTTTAAATCAATAAATTAAGTTGAGAAAATCTTGAAAAAAGATTTGGTGAAAAGAAAAAGTTGCGTATCTTTGCAACCCCAAACGGGACGGTAGCAAAAACGAAACGAAAAGTTCTTCTAAAGATAACACAAGATGTAGGCACAAGGCCAATGAGATCGGATCTCAAACATCGGCAAGATTTAAGGAAATGCATCAAGCATAGTACTTGAATAAAGTTCTTTGACATATTGGGAAAACAAGTTGTATACCGCAAGGTATTATACTGAAGATTTTTAAAGCGAATAAGGGCGCATGGTGGATGCCTAGGCTCTAGGAGGCGAAGAAGGACGTGGTAAGCTGCGATAAGCTACGGGGAGCTGCAAACGAGCAATATATCCGTAGATTTCCGAATGGGACAACCCAGTGCACTGAAGGTGCATTATCCGCAAGGAGGCCAACGCAGGGAACTGAAACATCTAAGTACCTGCAGGAAAAGAAAATAAATAATGATTCCCCAAGTAGTGGCGAGCGAACAGGGAAGAGCCCAAACCGGTCCGAAGCAATTCTGACCGGGGTTGTAGGACCACATTTAGAAAGTTAGATCAAGTTGAAGTATCTGGAAAGATACGCCACAGCAGGTGAAAGCCCTGTAGACAGAAATTCTGACGGACGAGTGGTATCCTGAGTAGCGCGGGACCGGAGAAATCCTGTGTGAATCTGCCAGCACCATCTGGTAAGGCTAAATACTCCCTAGAGACCGATAGTGAACCAGTACCGTAAGGGAAAGGTGAAAAGCACTTCGAACAGAAGAGTGAAATAGTTCCTGAAACCGTGCGCCTACAAGCGGTCGGAGCATAGCAATATGTGACGGCGTGCCTTTTGCATAATGAGCCTACGAGTTACTCCTCACTGGCGAGGTTAAGTACTTAAGTTACGGAGCCGCAGCGAAAGCGAGTTCTAACAGAGCGTACAGTCAGTGGGGGTAGACGCGAAACTTTGTGATCTATCCATGGGCAGGATGAAGGTTTGGTAACACAAACTGGAGGTCCGAACTCATTAGCGTTGAAAAGCTATGGGATGACCTGTGGATAGGGGTGAAAGGCCAATCAAACTGAGAGATAGCTCGTTCTCCCCGAAATGTTTTTAGGAACAGCCTCGGTAAGACAGACGTATCATAGAGGTAGAGCTACTAATTGGGCTAGGGGGCTTCACCGCCTACCAAACCCTAATAAACTCCGAATGCTATGATATATCGCCGGGAGTGAGGCTGTGGGCGCTAAGGTCCATGGCCGAGAGGGAAATAACCCAGATTAACAGCTAAGGTCCCTAATCGTATGTTAAGTTGATCAAACGCAGTTCGAACCCTAAAACAGCCAGGATGTTGGCTTGGAAGCAGCCATTCATTTAAAGAGTGCGTAACAGCTCACTGGTCGAGGGTTCGGGCACGGAAAATAATCGGGCATCAAACATACAACCGAAGCTTTAGGATCTACTGCTATAGCAGATGATCGGTAGGGGAGCATTCTAAACTGCATCGAAGGTGTATCGCGAGATATGCTGGAGCGTTTAGAAAAGAAAATGTAGGCATAAGTAACGATAAATAAGATGAAAAATCTTATCGCCGTAAGACTAAGGGTTCCTGATCAACGCTAATCGGATCAGGGTTAGTCGGGTCCTTAGGCAAACCCGAAAGGGGTAGCTGATGGCAAACTGGTGAATATTCCAGTACCTGCTATAATTTCGATGGGGTAACGGAGGAGTGAAAGATCCGCGTAGTTACGGAATACTACGTTAAAGGGTGTAGTTATATTCCTGGTAGGCAAATCCGCCGGGGATGATGAACCTGATAGTACCACAAAGCTTCGGCCGCGTGGATAGTGATCCTAAACCGACTTCCAAGAAAAACCTCTAAGGTTAGGTTATAGCAGCCCGTACCGTAAACCGACACAGGTAGTCGAGGAGAATATCCTAAGGCGCTCGAGTGATCCATGGTAAAGGAACTAGGCAAATTGACGCTGTAACTTCGGGATAAGGCGTACCGCAGTGATGCGGTCTCAGTAAAATGGTCCAACCAACTGTTTAACAAAAACACAGGGCCCTGCAAAATCGTAAGATGACGTATAGAGCCTGATACCTGCCCGGTGCTGGAAGGTTAAGGAAGGATGTTCGGCGCAAGCCAAAGCTTCTGACTGAAGCCCCAGTAAACGGCGGCCGTAACTATAACGGTCCTAAGGTAGCGAAATTCCTTGTCGGGTAAGTTCCGACCTGCACGAATGGTCTAATGAGTTGGACACTGTCTCTACCATGAGCTCGGTGAAATTGTAGTATCGGTGAAGATGCCGGTTAATCGCAACGGGACGGAAAGACCCCGTGAACCTTCACTACAACTTAACATTGATTTTGAGTGCCAGATGTGTAGGATAGTTGGGAGACTATGAAGCAGCTTCGCTAGGAGTTGTGGAGTCATCGTTGAAATACCAACCTTCTGTTACTTAGAGTCTAATCCGGCAACGGAGACATTGTTTGGTGGGTAGTTTGACTGGGGTGGTCGCCTCCTAAAAAGTAACGGAGGCTCGCAAAGGTACCCTCAGTACGGTTGGTAATCGTACGCAGAGCGCATTAGTAAAAGGGTGCTTGACTGTGAGGCAAACAAGCCGAGCAGGAGCGAAAGCTGGCTAAAGTGATCCGGTGGTTCTGTATGGAAGGGCCATCGCTCAAAGGATAAAAGGTACTCCGGGGATAACAGGCTGATCTCCCCCAAGAGCTCATATCGACGGGGAGGTTTGGCACCTCGATGTCGGTTCGTCACATCCTGGGGCTGGAGAAGGTCCCAAGGGTTCGGCTGTTCGCCGATTAAAGTGGCACGTGAACTGGGTTCAGAACGTCGCAAGACAGTTCGGTCCCTATCTGTTGTGATCGTTAGTAAATTGCGAGGACATGACCTTAGTACGAGAGGACCGGGTCGTACGTACCGCTGGTGTATCAGTTGTGCCGCCAGGTGCAGTGCTGAGTAGCTATGTACGGACAGGATAAACGCTGAAAGCATCTAAGCGTGAAACCTACCTCAAGATGAGTTTACTTTTAAGGGCCGTCGCAGACTACGACGTTGATAGGCTATAGGTGTAAAGGTGGTAACATCAAAGCCAAGTAGTACTAATTGCCCGTAAGCTTTAATTTTATTTTATCTGAAAGTATACAACTTCCCAATATGTACCTTATTGCGCTGTGAGTCACGATGTCTGCAAAGCATCCAGCACTCCATACAAAACAGCAAAGATCTTATGGTGGTTTTGCCGAGGGTGTTCACCTCTTCCCATTCCGAACAGAGAAGTTAAGCCCCTCATGGCCGATGGTACTGCACCAAAATGCGGGAGAGTAGGTAGCCGCCGTAATTATTAAAAAGTCAAGTCCCGGCAGACTGTCGGGACTTCTTTTTCTCCTCTAAGCAAGGCTCATCCAAAATAAATACGGATAAAGATTTGTTTTTAATACTGCAAGAATCGTATCTTTGCAGTCCGCCTGAAAAAAAGCGGCTAGCTCTTTATACTGCTTACTCACCACTGTTTATAAACAGTCTTAATTTATAGAAGATTTTAAATCAATAAATTAAGTTGAGAAAATCTTGAAAAAAGATTTGGTGAAAAGAAAAAGTTGCGTATCTTTGCAACCCCAAACGGGACGGTAGCAAAAACGAAACGAAAAGTTCTTCTAAAGATAACACAAGATGTCGGCACAAGGCCAACGAGATCGGATCTCAAACATCGGCAAGATTTAAGGAAATGCATCAAGCATAGTACTTGAACAAAGTTCTTTGAAAGTTAGGAAACAACAGCAGGTTATATGTCTTCGGATATATAATCAAGCATCAGG